>CAZGJP010000057.1:0-11976 GCA_964526605.1 uncultured Lentisphaera sp. | reverse complement strand
TTAAAACCATACACAACTTTTTATATTATCTCCTTCATGGCGCGTGAAAACTACATTATCAAGCGTAAAATTCAAAAGATAGCGTCACAGGCAGGCCACTAAATTCAGAATCCAGACTCCGAAAGGTCATGGAATTCAACTTGATGCCAACCTTGCTTTACAAGCTAACATAGACAAGAAAGGAATATCCTTTTTCTTCCTTGCACCACTAATAAACACTAACTCATCACTAATGATAACCGGATCCTAACTACGAAACACGCGAAACGACGCGGAAAGAAATGCAATTGAGAAATGGACATTGGAATTTGCCGCGCCTCAGGCATCGGCGTGGGACGGTCTCGGAACGCAGGACAAAACCGTATGACGGCTTCGCCCTGTGTTCTGCAGATCGTCCGGGGCGGCGCGAGGAAAGCGCCGCTCGGTAAATTCTTCTCTCATCCTGCTTGCCAAGGCATTTTGTCGCGGCGAAGCCAAAGGCGAAGACGGAAGCTGAAGACGAAGACGAGTGGTAAAATCTTTCTTTTCTTCGTTTCCTCCTTGTAGAAAATCTCGCCTTGGATCGGGGGTTGGCGCGGCTCGCACCCTCCTTGCTCTGCACAGGGGAAAAGCACACCCTGTCCGACATCATTGCAAAATCCGCCCGCAAAATTATAGTATCCGAAAAAACGCAACGGCAATATGGCCAGCAGAAAAATGGACAATTCAAGCATCCCGATCGAACGCATCGAAAACAGGATACTCTTCCTCAGAGAACAAAAAGTGCTCCTCGACAGGGATCTGGCGCAAATGTATGGGGTGGAGACCAGACGGCTCGTAGAACAGGTGAAAAGGAACATAAAAAGATTCCCAGATGATTTCATGTTCCAGATGAGCAACGATGAATTTGAAAAATGGAGATCGCAAATTGCGATGTCCAAATCCGATGTAATGGGACTCAGAAGACCTCCTTATCTCTTCACTGAGCAGGGCGTCGCAATGCTCTCCAGCGTCCTCCATAGCGAGCGAGCCATCCTCGTCAACATCCAAATAATGCGCGCCTTCGTCAGGATGCGCAAGCTCATCGAGGACAACGCGGAGATCGCCCGGAAGCTGCGCGAACTGGAGAGAAGAATGGACGAGCACGACCAGAACAGCATCGTCATAATGGCCACGATCAGAAAGCTCGTCTCCACTCCGCCGCCCCCCAAAAAACCGAGAATAGGATTCATCCCATGAAAAAACAAAAAAAAATCATTCTGATAGCCCTCGCGATTTTCGCAGGATTGCTCGTGACGGCAGTCGCCATCATGTCATCATATCTCTGGCCCAAGATTCAAAGATACTCTTCACGCACCGGACCAGGACATCGCACGGCTGGCACACGCCCACTCCCGACCCCCGCCGAACTCTCCGCGAGAGTCGCGGAACAGGCCCGGAACACGCCCCCCGAACCGGAGCGGCCCCTCCTCGAACGGACTAAGACGGACTACAGCATCGAGTTCTTCAGGGACGAGGAAATCATGCGGATGATCTCGGATGACGAATTCGTGGTCGAGTACAGGAAGGTCCCCGCCTTCCCCATCCCGCCCAAGCTCCTCCGAATCCTCGGCCTCGACGAGCACGCGTCCAACTATGAGGAGAGAATCACGGACATCGAAACCCTCGCCCCAAGACTCTCTACCCAGGAGATCAACGCACTCTTCGCCTTCCTGCACAAAAGATCTCACGACGACCCTCTCCCGCTCCTCGAATTCAACGCCGTGAAAAACGATGTGGCGGCAGCCCTCCTCAACCAGGAGAACTTCCCCCACGAATATCCCCTCCATTTCGTCGCCATCTTCCATGACAGAAGCTTCGACAGCGTCTGGCGCGACTATTCCGTGCAGTTCCTCGGGCAATGCTACCTAAAAATTAGCGACCCCGAACAAGCCGCCATGGTCCGCGAAGTCTTCCAACTCGCACTCGACGATGCCGAGGGAATACCAGCCGCAGCCCTGATCGCGCTCGCAGAACTCGCCGATAAACCCGGATTCGAAAAAAGACAAATAGCGGAAAAAGCCTGCAAAATGGCCGCCACACCCGGCTCCCCGGAACCAGTCAGAACGACGGCCCTCCAGATCGCCGCAAAACTCGCCGCCAACGACACCGCAAAGACTGCAAGAACCATCCTCAAATCCACGTCCTCCTCTGTCATGCTCAAAATCTCCGCAATCGCCGCCCTGGGGCGTAGCGGCGGCCACGACGACATCAAACCACTCGAGCCCCTCCTCAAATCCTCCGACACCAGAATCCGCTCCGCCGCAAAATCCGCCATCCGGATGTTGAAGAAAACATCAATGTAAAAAAAAATCCCTTCCCGACTTGAAAATTCCACTTACCCGGCTAGTGGTAACACTTCGTTTTATCATCCCGCATCATCAACGCATGCGGACAAACAAGGTGTCATCCTGATATGAAGACAAAACTTCTCCCAGCGCTCCTCCTTCTGTCCGGGCTCCTGGCCAACCCTCTTTTCGCGGACGATCCCCCGAGCGTCCCCGGCGCCCCCGGGCTGTCCCGCAACGGATTCAACCGCCTCGACTTCCTCTGGTCCGCCTCGACGGACGATGTCGGCGTGGCCGGATACAAGATATTCCGCAACGGCTCCTTCATCGCCACCGCCTACACGAATTCCTACAGCGACACGACTGTCGCCCCCGGCATCACATACGTCTACACCATCGTCGCATTCGACGACGCGTCCAATGAATCGGCGCCATCCGGCTCTCTCACGGTCAGAACCATCGAAAATCCCTCCTTCGAGGGCTCCGAGCTTGTCAAGCAGGTCGTCGACATGGCCGAACCCTGGGGACTGGCGCCCGAGGATCTGATAACGGCCGTCCAGGGCATATTCGCACAGCTCGGCTCGACGGGACTTGACTTCACCCAGATCGACCCCGGCCTCCTCGCCGATCTCCTGGAATCACAGTTCGCCATCATATCCGAGCCGCAGGACCCCGTCACCGACGAACAGCGGGTCCTCGACCAGCAGGAGCTCGATCTGCTCCTCGCCGAGAACTTCCCCGGGCACAGCTTCCTCGACATCTACGCCTATCTCATGCTCACCGTCCTCGGCGAAGACCACTGGCAGAACAACTCCCCCGAGGCGGCCGACACCCTCTACAACTTCGCCCTCGAGTTCCTGCCCGACCACGAGGTCTCCGTCTTCAACGTCCTCTGCCGCCTCGGCCAGTTCAAGACAATCCCGCTCATCCCGGAGAGCTCCCGCGCGGAAATCCTCTCCGCAGCCCACGCGAACCGCGACGAACTCATGCGCTTCTTCGACTTCTTCCCGGACTCGGTCTCGGGCCAGGCCCAGAACGCGTTCGCACGCGCCTCGGCCGTCTATTTTACGAACTTCCCCTCCCTGCTGCTGCCCTACGACGCCTACGAGGCCTCGGCATTCGATGCCGCCCTCTCCGCCGCACAGTGCGCGCTCGCGCTGAACCCCTCCGCCGCAAACCAGCGCCGCCTGAACCGCATCGCCGCATGGGAGCTGAATTCGATGCAGGTCTCCTTCCTGAACCTCGACGGCTCCCCCATGCAGGGAACCCTCTCCGTCTCGAACTCGAGCCCCCCGGAGCCATGGCCCTCCACTCCCGCCCCCTCCGACAGCCGACTATTCCCCGTTGACGCCTCCCCGGCGTCCTTCCCGCTCTTCAAGGGACACAGCTACGACCTGACGGCCTCGATATCCATTCTCGGCGGGCCCGCGATCCAATACCGCGCCCCGTCAGTCCCCCACGCAAAAGGGAAAAAAATCACATACTCCCACGGACAGTCCGTTCAAACAGAGGACCTCCCGGACCCCGCCGCCCCATGCCAGGTCGTCTTCGTCTCGAAGCAGCCGGCCGCACCCTACAACCTCTCCGCACAGAAATCCCTCGACACCTTCACCCTCTCCTGGGACTGGGCTCCCATCCAGGGATTCGAGCTCAAGGAATTCAAAGTTTACCGCGCCGGAAACTACATCGGGACCGCAACCTCGCAGTCCCTCTCCGGAATCCCCCTCGACTCCGCGGACCACACCTACACATACACCGTGAGGGCATTCGACATCTACGACCTGCCCTCCGATGAAAGCCTCCCGCTCGAGGTCCTGCCGGACAACCTCAGCGAAGAGCAACTCAGCTACCTGGCCTGGAAGCAGATCTATTTCGGCACGGATCCCATGTTCGACTACCAGGATCCGGACAACGACGGCCTCACCAACCTCCAGGAATACAATCTCGGCTCCAACCCGACCGTCGCACCGGTAGTGGATGTGAAGAGCACCCTCCAGAATGTCTCATCGGGCTGCGCCGTCAAATACTTCAGCGGCACGTGGACGAGCCTCCCGAACTTCGCCACCCTCTCCCCGCTCTCGTCCGACACTCTCCCCGACGGCCCCAGCTTCGCAAGCACATCCGGAAACATCCTCTCGAGCGGGATCCCCGACTACATCCACCTCTCCGCGACAGCCTATTTCGATGCTCCCGCCCCAGGATGGCATAGATTCTTCCTCGGCTCCGACGACGGCTCGAAACTATACATTGACAACATGCTCCTCGTGGCCAACGACGGAAAGCACTCCTACCGCGAATACGTCGGCGACATATACCTCTCCCAGGGCGTCCACGCCATCCGCATCGACTACTTCGACTACGAGACATCCGCACGCCTCCAGCTCGACTGGACCGGCCCGGGATTCGCAAGAACACCCATGAACGCCGCCAGCCTCTGGTCCACCACCGACAGCTCCCCGGTCCTCGCCGAGGCCATCGCATGGAACACAGACTCCGACCGCGACGGACTCACAGACCACGAGGAGACACTGCTCGGCACAAACAGACTCGCGAAAGACTCCGACAACGACTCCATCCCCGACTTCGATGAAGTCAAAACATACGGCACAAACCCACTCCTGGCCGACAGCGACGGAGACGGGGTGTCTGATTTCGACGAGATCAACTCCTCGCGCACCAATCCGCTCACGCCCGAGATGGATCTCTCCAGCGTCGAGACCGTCGCCATTGTCAACGGCGCCGCCTACGCGTCGTGCGTCGGAGACTGGGTGAAGTCCGGGACCGCCGCGTTCTCCAGACTTCAGCGCGGCTCCCTGTCATACGTCCTCGACGCCCCAACTGCCGACATCTACCGCGTCGAGATAAAGCTCAGGGAGAGGTTCAATATATCCTCCAGTTTCGACCTGACTCTCTCTATGGACGGCGAACGCCTTGACAGGATGAATGTCATCGCGGGCTCCGGCACGGTGTCCGCCTTCACCTTCACCCCCCATCTGGCTGCCGGACAGCACGGCTTCTCCATATTCTGGGACGGCTACAAGAGCTTCTCGTCGCTTCAGGTCGAAAGCGTTTCCCTCCAGCGCATCGGAGGCCCGGACGGCGACGAAAACGGCGTGGCCGACTGGAAACAGGTCCGGCTGGACAACATGTGCTCGGTGGATCTCGATTTGGAATCCTCGCGCACTTCGCCTCTCTGCCTCGAGGGGCGTGGGAACTTCCTCTCGCTGATGGGCGGCGTCACGCCGTCCCGCGGCGTCGGCGGCAGATGGTTCGCCGACGTTCCGCTCTCCCCCTCCTCGCCAACCACCGTCGCGGTATCCTTCCAGAACGGCGCGAAGACCGTCTCGAAGACCATATCCTGGACGGAAACGAACATCCTCTCCGAAAACGGCGCATCCATCACAATTAGGAAGGGCGACTCCCTGCTGCTGAATGCCCGTCCCGATGGGGCGGCCCCCGGCTCCTTTGTCATAACACATGGCGGCCAGCAGTATTCGGGCCCGGTCTCGACCCCGCTGGAACTGCAGTTCCCGGAGGCGGGATCATTCCCCGTCTCGGGCTCCTACACCGCCCCGGACGGACAAGTCCAGTCGGCCTCCATCGCCGTCAACGTGATCGGATATGGCTTCGGCTCCCCGTCTCCGGCATGCTGGAAGGACCATAGCCGCACGTGGGACTTTCCTCTCCTCCCGCCGGAGGCATCCCTCGACATGGACGCAGAGCTCTCCAAGTTTTTCCTTTCGGCGGAGCAGCCCGCAGGTATGTCCAGAGGCTATCTCTGCTCCAGCGACAACGAGGGGCACGCGATCCTCTCCCGGCTCGGAGAAGGCGGACCGGTCCTCGCCGCCACCATCGCCAGATCCGTTGATGTGTTCTCGTCCAACCTCACCTACGTGCGCCAGAGCGAACTCTACGAGGACGGAACCAGGGTCTACGAGATGCTTGTCATATCCAGCCCCGTCCTCCAGGATGTCGTCTTCAACCTGCGCATATTCGTCGCGGGCATAACCTTCGACGACGGGACCATCGAGAAGAACCTCTCCGCGCCGGACTTCGACGAACTCGGCATGGCCAAGGTTCATTTCATATATCCGCCGGAGGCCCGCACGTCCGTCTGCCACAATCTCAAACTCTACCAGAACGGCGAATACATGGGGATGCGATGAAGGCGGACGCACAAGACAAAAAACTTGTTGACATCGATAGCTCCGGCTCGTTGAAAACTCGCCGGGCCAGCAGGATGAACAGGATGGAAATGCAATCGAGAAATGAGCTTGCAGAATTTGCCGCGCCGTGCCGCAGGCGTCGGCGGGGGACGGTCCTGGAACGCAGGGCAAAGCCGCCACACGGTTTTGCCCTGTGTTCCGCAGACCGCCCGGTGCGGCGCGAGGAAAGCGCCGCTCAGCAAATTTTTCTCCCACATCCTGCTTGCGAAGCCGGCAGGCTGAGCAATCCTGCTGGATTGCAGACGCGCAAGAAGGCGGCTGCAAGTCCATCAATGTTAAATATGCTTGTTTGCCAAGACGAAGTCGGGGCACAATGCCAACGCAATCTGGGACTCTCGCTGAAATGAAGCTGAAAAGAAAACACAAGATGATCTTCGCCTGCCTGGCCGGCGCGATCCTTTCCGCAGGGATGGCATCCTCGTTCATCGTCTGGAAACTTTCCCGCCCGGCGTCGCTCCGCAGAAAATCCAATCCGGCCAATATCCCGTCCCCGGACAGGATAGCGAGGCTGAAGGCCGCAATCCCGCCGGAGCCGGCCCCTCCATCCCTCCCGCCGGCCATCCAGTCCATCGAACGCTTCGTCTCCGAAACGCTGGTGGCGGGGCAGCCGGTCGTCGAATGCGACGCCGACGGAGTCCAATACAGCGTCATGCCGGGCGACTCCTTCCTCCCGGAGAGAGTCCGGCCAGTCTTCGACATCGCCTCGAAGCTGTCCTTCGGGCGACGCCTCGAAGCCGTCCATGAACTCCCCGCCGACCTCTCCCCCGCCGAGAGAGCCGCGCTGCTCGCATTCCTCAAGTGCGGAGAGGACGACGACAACGGATTCGTCCTCAAGAACGACATTCTCAACAAGCTCAGGGAGCAGCAGGTCCACCCCGAAGAATACGTCCAGGCCATGGCATATCTCCTCGAGGACGGACTCCTCGACCAGGTCGTCAGGGACTACATTGTCCAGCATCTGCGGCCATGCTTCGAGGACAACCCCTCCGAAAGGCCGGCCGTGAAGAAGCTCCTGATGAAGGCGCGCTCCGACCGACCGGGCGGGACGGCGGCGGTCGCGCTTCTCGCGCTCAACTCGCTCGCAAGGGATTTCCCCTCCGAGATAGATGCTCGAACAGTTGCCGATGCCGCCGCTGAAATCGCGGCTGATCCCGCCGCGCCACACATGTCGAGGACCTCCGCGATACAGGTCTGCGCCCAGAATGGAATCCGCGAAAGCCTCCCGGCAATCCGTGAACTCGCAGGAGACGAGGCCGTCTCCACCGCGCTGCGCATCTCCGCCATCGCCGCAATGGGAAGACTCGGCGGCACGGAGGATATCGCAACACTCGACTCCATCGCGGCATCGGGCGACAGACGATTCGCAAAGGCTCTCGCCGCCGCAAAGGACAATCTCCTCGCAGGAAAACCATGAACGACCAAAAACGGGGAATAGTTTTTAACATCGATAGCTCCGGCTCGTTGAAAACTCGCCGGGCTAGCAGGATGAACAGGATGGAAATACAATTGAGAAATGAGCTTGCAGAATTTGCCGCGCGCGATGCAAGGCATCAGCGCTGGCGGCCTGCAAAGCGCATTGCAAAGTCCAGCTTTGACATGCGCTTTCAAGACCGCTATCCGTCCGCGGAGCGGCCTGCGGCAAACCCTCCACACAGATACACTGTTTATCCCATATATCCTATTTCCTCTGCGTCTTTGCGCCTTTGCGAGAGACATGATTATTTCAGTTGCAGGCCGACACCTGTCCGCGTTGGTGCGGACAGCGGCAAATTCCTCTCCCATCCTGCTTGCCCGCCGCCGCATCAGGGGCGGTGGAGCAATCCTGCTGGATTGCAGACGCCAAGTCGGGCGGCTGCAAGTCCATCAATGTTAAATATGCTTGTTTGCCGAGACGAACTCGAGGCAATCAATGTCAATAATCGAACCGAATTGGTGTCAATCGGCGTCTAAAAATAAAAGGTGAAGCAAATGTGCGGCAAGACATTCCATCCCATCCCCATCCTCGCATGTCTATTGGTCTTCCTGTCGGACGGCATCAGGCTCTCCGCCGCCCCGGAGAACAATCCCCCGAAATGCCCCCCGCATCTATGGAAACAGATCACCGAGAACGAAAACTGCTCCATCGTCCTGGCGCCACCGGACCGGAAAACGGTCGCAATCGGCTCGGAAATCAAAATGGAGGCGACGAAAAGCGGCGAGGAAGGACACGTGACGAGCGACTACATATGCGAAAAGTGCGGAATCATGCGCTCCGACACCGACGTGAGCGAAGAGGACGGATACCAGGCCGCAGTCACAACAACGCACTCCGTATCATACTCGTGGTCCGCATCGGGACCGGACGGCTTCACCGCCTCCGGCGACGGCCTCTCCGCCACCTTCACGCCAGACAAGGCCGGAATTGGCACGGTAACGTTCAAGGCAATCTGCGGCAAGGAGGGGGAGGTCGCCACCGCCTCCGCAGAATACGAAGTGGTCAAGGTCGTCTCCATAACGCCGAAAGCTCCGGCCGTTGGGTTCGGAATCCAGTTGACACCTAATGATTACACGGTGGAAACTTATCCCGAAGGACACGAGGGCATGGTCTTCATTTGTCCTGTGGACACGTCGCATACCGGGAAACAGAACGCTTTCGCAATCTGTGGAACTTCCTCCGCAACTTGCGAGCAGGTTGTCGTTGCCGTGGACTCGATTTCGGAGCCTGTCAAACTTCTCCTCAACATCGGCGGCGACCCATACTTGGAAACCATCTCGGCTGGCACCGAGCCAAATGGATATCAAAACATGATATCATGGAGCACAGGCGGACAGGGAGGCTCGATAATCGCGGTGATCCCTGCGGACAAAGTGGCAACCTACACTTTCGAGGCATCCTGTGGCCTAAGCAAGAGAATAACCACCGTCGAGGTCACCGCAGGCTCCGTCACCTCATCCAACTCCGCCAGGAACCACAACATAGACATCCGCGGCCTGCCAGTCCCCCACAAAGCTCCGCAGCAGGAGGAGGAGACCGACCAGCCCTCGAGCAGGTTCTCCGTCAACGCCGGAGACCTCACGCCGTCGTATTCCATCACCGACATCAGCGTCCCGGTCGGCAATGGAGACCTCCGGCTTGAGTTCCGCCGAAGCTGCGGCATGACCCGCAGGGACGGCTTCAACGTCAGATCCATGATGCCAACCGGCGGAATAGACTACGAGCACCCGCTCGTCCTCGGACGCGCCTGGACCACCAACATACTCGCCATCGCGCGGGTCTTCGGGATCAACACGGACCCAGGCATCCCGCCAGCCTCCGTCACCGTCTGGGACGAGGACGGCGCCGAGTTCCACTACCGCAACGGAAAGCCAATGATTGAATCCCTCTCCGACGCCGCCGCAGCCCAGACCAGCGTCTCCCTCCAGGACGGAAAACTCGTCTGGACCAAGAAGCATGGCACGATCTACACCTTCTCGAAGGATGTCTGGGCCGACACCGACAACATATCAAAAGTCTTCTACCTCGAATCCGTCTCCGACAGGAACGGAAACACCATCAGATACCACTATCCCGACGGCTCGAAGCTCCCGGACAAGATATACTACGACGACGGCTCCCCCGACCCCAGGACCGCCATCTCCATCGCGTATCAGGGCGAAAGGATCGTCTCCGTCACCGACCCCGGCGGCAATACCACATCCTTCGCATACGACACATCCGGCGAGCATCTCGCCTTCGTCACCGCCCCCGAAGTCCTTGTCTGCTCCGAAGCAGTTCCAGAGGGCGCTCCATCACATCCGGTCACGGCATACCAGTATGAACTTCTCTCCGCGGGCATGGGGCTCGACGCCGTCTATTTCGACGCCCTCAAGTCCGAGACAGGCCCCTCCGGAACCACCATCACCCTCTCGTATCAATGCATAGACCAGGACAAGGCCAAGTTCTGCCTCTCATCCATCGTTTCTCCGGACGGCACGGCCACATTCCAGTCCGTCCAGAACAACGCAGCGGGCATCACCAACAGGGTCACGGATACCCGCGGCAAGGCCTGGCTCTACGAGTTCACCAACAGATCAGCCTCCTTCGGAAGCACCGCCTTCGTATTCCTCGACTCCAGGCGCACACTCGTGCCGACAGGCGAAATAGTCCGCTGGAACTACGAGGTCGGCTCCGACAACGCCGTCAATATGTCGAAGATCACCGACAAGGACGGCAACATCTTCGAATACAAGTATAAAAACGAAGATGGCTCCATTGACTACTCCAAGTGGAACGACCCATACCAGGAAATCACATACGCAGCGGCAGGAACCCCGCTCGTGAAGACATTCGGATACGACCCCGTCTTCCATCTCATGAACAAGATAGTCTCGCCACGCGGCGCGGAGACCACATACGTCCTCGACGCGAAAGGCAACAGGCTCGAGGAGCACGCACCAGAGAACAAGACGATGTCTTTCGAATACGACTCGAAAGGCTTCCAGACAAAAGCCACCGATGCCGACGGCAGAGTCACCGAAAGCTCAAGGGCATACTCGCCCACAGGCCGCACCGACATCACAACCGTCAAAGGCTACAGCAGCGAATTGAATATTGTTAAGACGGACGTCTTCGACCTCAACGGAAACCTCGTCTCATCCACCGATGCCAATGGCAAAACCACCACTTACATCTATGACGCGATGAACGGCCTGGCCTCGATCACCAAGCCCGCCGTCTTTGACACAGAAACAGGGACGGATGTCCCCCCCGTCGTCGAGATCAGAAGGGATGTCAACCGCCAGCCCATCGCAAAGAAAAACGAGCGCGGCAAATGGACCTTCTTCAAATACGACCAGATGTTCAGACTCATCGAGAAACGCATCGAAATGCCCGGAGACGACATCATCGCATCCTTCTCATACGATGCCGCTGGCAACAAAATCTCCCAGACCGACCCCAACGGTGCGAGCACGACCTTCACCTACGACGCGGCCAACCGCCTCGTCTCCGAAAACGTCGTCGTGAACGGACAGGACCTCTCGAAAACATACGAATATATGGCCAACTCCGGCATTGACATCCTCCGCGGCGAAGGCTTCCTGCCCACAAAAATCACGGACAGAAAAGGCATCGTCGAGGAATTCACATACGACGGCGCCTACCGCCTCGTTTCTAAGAAAAGAGACAACGTCCTCATACTCGAAAACATATACGACGCATCAGGCAACATCACAAAAACAACCGTCCACAATACCAACGGCTCGGGTAACCAAATCACCGAAACAACCTACGACCTCCTCGAAAGACCACTTGTCAAGACGGTAAAAATGGGTGGGGGCGATCCCGCCCTTGATCTAGTCACAACCAGCTTCTACGACAAGTCAGGCAACGCCGTCTGCGTAACAGACCCCGAAGGCCATAGCGTCCAGACCGAATTCGACGGCGCGGCCCGCCCGATAAAGACTGTCGTCAACCTCGACGACAA
>CAZGJP010000056.1:9195-12004 GCA_964526605.1 uncultured Lentisphaera sp. | reverse complement strand
CGATGAAGGCGACTACTCCATCAACCTCATCTCAAACGGGAAAACGCAAAAAGCAAATTTCAAAATAATATCAGGAGAAGAAACCCGCATGGACGCGGAATTCTTTTCGGATTGAGTTGCATATAGATGGAGCCAATTGCAAAACTCCACGTGAGCCGCATGGAGTTTTGCAACCGGCTCTGATGAATTTGGCCTTGGTTTGGGCTGATGGCGACGTAGCCCGCCCCTACAACAGCCTTTCACACAGGAAATACGATACAGCGTCATTCCATCCGTTGAGTTCCTCGTGGGCAAAATCGGGATATACGAGAAGCTTCTTCCTCGCGCGGATCTTGTTGAACGTTGCATAGACTGTCGAGGGGGGACACGTTTGATCGCGCAGCCCTACCGACATGAGCACGTCCCCCCTGATCCTCGGTGCTAGATTCTGGATGTCTATGTATCCAAGCGTCTCGAAGAACTCATCCTCCCTCTCGTGAAGAGGATCATACTTCCTGAACCACCAATCGCGTATCTCGCTGTAGGCGCCGGAGCAGTCCATATCCCACACGCGCTTGTAGTCGGAAAGGAATGGAAAACAGGATGCACATGCGGCGACGCGAGGCTCGAGCGAAGCGCAAACGACCGACAACGCGCCACCTTGGGAGCCGCCGTGCGAAGCCACCCGCCTAGGATCAATCTCGTCAAAGCCCATCACGATCCCAGCCAGCTGGGCGGCGTCCAGGAACACGCTTCTCATAAGTAGCTTCTCCGGCGATTCTATCCCCCTTATGATGTGCCCGTGGAAAGTCGAGCCCTTCACATGAGACACGTCCTCGCTGGAACCGCCCTGTCCTCGGCAATCCATCGCCACGGCGGCGAATCCCATCGCAGTCCATCCCATCAGGGAGGATACCTGTCCTGCGCTCCCAGTATATCCATGGAAGTTCACCACGGCAGGAATCCTGTCCTCGATATTCTTGGGACGCACATAAATGCAATGTATCCTCGCCCCGCCCACTCCGGTGAACTGCAGATGGAACGAATCCACATTCCGCGCAGGATGCCTGATTGGAACAAGTTCGACATCCGGGGACACACTCCTCATCTCGGCCAAGGCCTCCTTCCAGTATCTGTCGAAATCCCTTGGCCTTGGACTGCTCCCCGTGTATTTCAACAGCTTCTCGCGCGGCATGTCCATCATCGGCATGGCATTTCCCCCGTGGTTTATGGTTTTGATTGTTCCCTCTAAGCAATTCCTCACGCAAAAATAGCCGCAGGATCAGGACATTCAAAAGAAAAAAGAAAAAAACTTCTTCGGCTTGAAAGCGGCTCCGCCCGTGTTAGAATACTTTTTTCAGCAATTAGGACTGCAACGACATGGAATACCAGGTCTTGGCGAGAAAATGGAGGCCACAGCGCTTCTCCGAGGTGATCGGACAGGAGCACGTGACAAAAACACTCCAGAACCAGATAATGAGGCAGCGCGCCGCGCACGCCTACCTCTTCGTCGGCCCCCGCGGCATTGGCAAGACAACCATCGCGAGGATATTCGCCAAGGCCCTGATCTGCCGCAAATACCCGTCCATGGAGCCATGCTGCGAATGCGACAACTGCAAGGCCGTCCAGGACGCCTCATGCCTCGACGTCATCGAGATTGACGGCGCCAGCAACAACACCGTCGACAACGTGAGGAATCTCCGCGACGAGGTATACTACGCGCCCGTATCGGGAAAATTCAAGATATACATAGTGGACGAAGTCCACATGCTCACCGCCGGCGCATGGAACGCCTTTCTCAAGACCGTCGAGGAGCCCCCGGCCCATGTCAAGTTCATCTTCGCCACCACGGAGGCGCACAAGGTCATTCCCACCATCGTCTCAAGATGCCAGCGCTTCGACCTGCGCAGAATCCCAACCGCCATGATATCAAAGTCGCTTGCGAAAATCGCGGAGCAGGAGAAGGTCAGGATATCCCCGGACGCCCTTTCCGCCATAGCGCGGGCCGCGGACGGAGGAATGCGCGATGCCGAATCCCTTCTCGACCAGATGATCGCCTTCCGCTCCTCGGAGAACGAGGAGATAGGCGAATCCGACATCGTCTCAGTATTCGGCCTCGCCGCGAAGGACGAGCTCGAAGGACTAGTCGCCGCCCTCTTCGACAACGACGTGCAGAAGATAGTCAACACGCTGAACACGATCGCCTCGAGTGGCAAGAATCTGGAGAAGCTCTATGACGACCTTCTCTCCACCCTCCGATCGGTGCAGATTGCGAAGATCGCAGGAAAGAATGCCGGCAGGATACTCGAGGAAAACGACGAGGCCGCAGCGGCATACCTCAAGCTCGGCGCGAACCATCCCCTCGAGACGGTCCAGTGACTGTTAGAGGCCCTCTCCGCATCATCGTGAAGCCTCCACGACGCAATAAACAAGCATGTCTTCATCGAGGCGCTTCTCCTGAAGGCCGCGCGGATTTCACACTCCGCGAAGGTCGAGGACCTGATCCGAAAGATCAACGAACTCCAGAGCGAAGACACGCAGGCTCCCGCAGAGGAGCCAAAAAAAAAACTGACGAGCGTCTGAACAGGACAACGGAAACCCGCGCCCCAGCACCACGCCAAAACTCCGCTCAGGAAGCAAGAGCCCCATACACGGCTCCAGACCAGCGCCCGCACACACAAAAACCGGCCCCACAACCAACGGCAACCACGGCTCCCCATATCCTTAACAAAATTTTTTCGGCTTAAAAAATTTATTACGCAAAAAAAATTTTGGACATTTGCCCAACCCCCCCATTAAAAAAAACCGTTCGTGGACAAAACCCCCCCCA
>CAZGJP010000056.1:0-9185 GCA_964526605.1 uncultured Lentisphaera sp. | reverse complement strand
ATATCCAGAACCAAACTCGTTGCGCGGAAGAAATATTAGTCGCACTCATCATGCCGGTCCAGATGGCCATCCCGCACCTGAAGGACAAGCTACAGGAGGCCATTCCCCTCTCCTTCGACGGCAGAACTCTCGAGATCGCAATTGACGCGGAACATGGCCGAAACGATATCCGCATACTCGAGAAGGATCACCTGGCATTGGAAAACTGCCTCAGGCGGCTGGTCTCCACCAAGGATGCGAAACTCTCGATCATCAGAAGAAACGAAGTCCTCTCCCCCCACGAGACCGCCCCCCTGCACAGCCGCGACATCAGAGGACTCAAGGAGAAGGCCGCCAAAAACGAGTTCGTGAAGGAAGTGATGAAGGCCTTCAACGGAAAGATAATTGACGTCTGGGGAGGCTGACCTCCACGGCCTTTTTCTGGAATAGCGGAACCAGAAGATAAATTTCGATGAAAGGCCTATTTTAGCCCGTCGCCGTTGTTGTCGAGGTGTTTTCGCCAGTCGTAGCTCTCGGAGACGACCATTGGTTCGATGCGCCATATCTTGTCGGCATATTCCCTTATGGCTCTGTCGCTGGAGAAGACCCCCATCCGGGCGATGTTCCTGAGCGTTTTCCGTGTCCAGGCCTTCTTGTCGAGGTAGAGCTTCCACGCCTCGGCATGTGATTCGCGGTATGACTGGAAGTCGGCCATGACCATGTAGGGATCGGCCCTGAGGTTTTCAAGCAGAGGGGCGAAGAGATCCTTCCTGTCGTACGAGAAGAAACCATCGGAGATGAGCGAGAAGACCTTCTGCAACCCAGGGTCTCTGGCGATGAAGTCCGCCGCGTTGTATCCTTTTGCGGCGAGTCCCCTCACCTCGTCAACGGTCATTCCGAATATGAAGATGTTGTCCCTCCCGACAGCCTCGCATATTTCCACATTGGCGCCGTCCATGGTTCCGATGGTGAGGGCGCCGTTGAGCGCGAACTTCATGTTGCCAGTGCCTGACGCCTCCGTTCCCGCGAGGGAAATCTGTTCCGAGAGGTCCGCCGCGGGGATGATCTTTTCCGCGAGGGAGACTCCGTAGTCCTCGATGAAGACGACCTTGAGCCTGCCTGCGATGTCGTCGTCGTTGTTGACGACCGCGGCGACTGAGTTGATGAACTTGATGATCAACTTGGCCATGAAGTATCCAGGCGCGGACTTGCCGCCGAAGAAGAATACATGCGGGGGCATGTCCTTCTCCCCGCCCTCCTTGATCCTGAGATAGAGATCCACGACGTGGAGGATGTTGAGCGTCTGCCGTTTGTACTCGTGGAAGCGCTTCACCTGTATGTCGAAAATGGCTGAGCTGTCGAGCTTGATTCCGGACTTTTCGAGGACATGTTTGGCGAGCCTGTCCTTGTTGCTCCGCTTGGCCTTCTGCAGATCGGCCAGGAATTCTTCGTCCTTCTCGAACTTGAGCATCTTCTCGAGATCGAATAGATCCTTGACCCATGAGTCGCCTATCCTCTTGGTTATCACTGACGAGAGGAGCGGATTGGCCTTGAGAAGCCATCTGCGCGGGGTGACTCCGTTCGTTACGCTGACGAACTTGTGCGGGGTGTAGTCGTGGAAGTCCTTGAAAAGGCCGTTCTTGAGCAGGTCGGTATGGAGTCTGGCGACTCCATTGACCCTGCTGCTTCCGGCGACGGCGATATATGCCATGCGGACCTGCTTGTCTCCGCCCTCCTCGATGAACGACATCCTCGATATGCGGTCGTTGTCGCCTGGATACTTGTTTGCGATCTTGCGCAGCATCTTCTGGTTGAGGTCGTAGATGATCTCCATGTGCCGCGGCAGGAGCTTCGCCATGAGGGGGACTGGCCATTTCTCGAGAGCCTCGCTCATGAGGGTGTGGTTGGTGTATGCGAACGTTCTGGAGCACACGCTCCATGCCTCGTCCCATTCGAGGTTCTCCTCGTCCACGAGTATTCTCATGAGTTCGGGGATGGCGAGAGCCGGGTGGGTGTCGTTGAGCTGTATAGCCACGTTCTCGTCGAGCTTCCTGATGTCGGTCTTGAGGAACTTGCACCGCAATATGATGTCCTGGAGGGTGGCCGCAACAAGAAAATACTGCTGCTTGAGCCTGAGTTCCTTGCCCTCGTTGTTGTTGTCGTTGGGGTATAGGACCTTGGTGATGTTCTCGACAAGGGATGCGTTGAGGTTCGCGTTGACGTAGTCGCCCTGGTTGAACTTGGACAGGTTGAACTCGACGTTGGGCAGGGGCTGTGCGGACCATAGCCTCAGGTTGTTGACATGGCTGGTCCTGTATCCCGGGATGGGGCAGTCGTATGGCATGGCGAGGACGTCCTCGGTGTCGAGCCATTCCCTCCTCCGCTTGTTCGAGGATCCTCTGGCCGGCTCGGTCCTCCCGTAGAACCTGATGACTTTGGCGCGCTCGGGCCTGACAATCTCCCAAGGGTTGCCCTGCTTCAGCCATGGGTCGGGCTCCTCGATCTGGTATCCCTCCTGTATTTTCTGGCGGAATATTCCGTAGTCGTATCTGATTCCGTATCCGAATGCCGGGAGTTGAAGAGTGGTCATGGAGTCGAGAAAACATGCCGCGAGCCTTCCAAGACCTCCGTTGCCGAGTCCCGCGTCAGGCTCCTGGTCCTCCAGGACACCGAGATCCACGCCGATGTCGCCGAGGGCGTCGTTTACCTTGTCCTGCACCTCCAGGTTGATCATCGCATTGTCGAGGACCCGGCCCATGAGGTATTCAAGGGAGAGATAGCATACGCACTTCCGCTTTCTCTCCTCGTACTCGACGCGTGTCGCGATCCATTTGTCGACGAGCAGTTCCCTGATGGTCAGCGCGAGCGCCATGTACTTGTCGTGGTCCGTGGTCCTGTCGGGCCTCTTCGCCAGGGAGCTTGTCAGATGGTAGTTGAAGGTCTCCCTCTGGTTCTTCCTGCTGACCCCTTCCCGGACGAAAGCGTCTGTCTTTGTATTCACCGTGTCAACCCTTTTTCTTGTTGTTCTTCTTCGTCTCGCCCGTGTCTCCGAACATGATCGATAGAATGGCCTTCTGCACGTGGAGGCGGTTCTCCGCCTGGTCCAGGACTATGGAGCGCCGGCTGTCGTCAAGGACATCGTCCGTTATCTCCTCGCCCCTGTGGGCCGGGAGGCAGTGCATGATCTTCACGCCAGGGGAGGCCCCGTCCACGATGTCCCTGTTTATTCTGTAGTCCTCGAGGAGCTCCAGTCTCCGCTTCGCCTCCTTCTCGAATCCCATGCTGACCCACACGTCGGTGTAGATGTAGTCGGCGCCCCGGACGGCCTCGGAGGGGTTCTTATCCCAGCGTATGTCGCCCTTGCCCATGTCGGGATTCCGTATGAGGTCGAAGTCGGGGGCGAACTCCTCCGGGGAGGATAGTGTCAGTTTCAGTCCCGAGAGTTTCGCCCCGAGGATCAGGGAGTTGGCGATGTTGTTCGAGCAGTCGCCGAGATAGGCGAGTCTCACGCCCTCGAGCCTCTCGCTGTATTCGTAGATGGTGAAGAGGTCGGCGAGGACCTGGCAGGGGTGGAAGGAGTCGGTGAGCGCGTTTATGACCGGGATGTTGGCGGCCTTCGCGAACTCGACCACGTAGTCGTGCTTGGAAGTCCTTATCACGGCCGCGTGGAGGTATCTGCTCAGGACTTTCGCCGTATCGGCGAAGGTCTCTCCCCTGTTCAACTGCAGATCGGACATGTCCATGAAAATGGAATTGCCACCGAGCTCGTGGATTCCCACCTCGAAGGAGACTCTGGTCCTGGTCGAGGACTTGGAGAATATCATTCCGACGCTTTTGCCGTCGAGGGGGCGGGGCTTCCATTCGTCTCTCTCCGACTTCATCTTGGATGCGAGAGATATTATGTCTTTGAGATCGTTCTCGCAGAGCTCTTCGATTGTGAGCAGGTCTTTTTGCATGGATGTTCTCTCTTTAAAGTTTCGAGGGAATTGCTATTTGAGCGCCTCCGCCAGAATCTCCAGCGCGGAATCCACGTCGTTCCTGTCAATGACAAGAGGTGGCAGGAGTCTTACGACCCCCTCGCCAGCCTGAAGGACGAGGAGACCGTTCGCGGCGCAATCCGCGACGACCTTGCGGACGTCGCATGCGACGACGATTCCGATCATGAGTCCGCGTCCGCGGGCCTGGACTATCTTCTTGGAGGCTATCTTTTTGATTCCAGCGAAAAGAAGCTCCGACATCTCCCTGCAGTTCTCGAGGATTCCCTCGTCGTCGAAGGTCTGGATCGTGGCCAGCGCCGCCGCGCATGCGAGGGGGTTGCCTCCGAATGTGCTTGCGTGGGATCCCGGAGCGAGGATTGATCCGAACTTCCTCTTCGCGAGCATCGCTCCGATGGGGAATCCGTTGGCAAGTGCCTTGGCGAGGGTAATCACGTCGGGCTGGATTCCATATCCTTGGAATGCGTAGAAATAGCCGGTCCTCCCCATCCCGCACTGGACTTCGTCGAATATCAACAGGATCTCCTTCGCATCGCACAGAGCACGGACTTTTTTCAAGTATTCGGGGTCGGCCGGGATTATGCCGCCCTCCCCTTGGACAGGTTCTATAATGATGGCCACGGTGTCCTTGTCTATCGCGTTCGAGAGCGCCTCGAAGTCGTTGAAAGGGACATGGGCGAAACCGGGCATGTCCGGGGAGAATCCGTCGCGATATTTACCCCTTCCAGTGGCCGCGAGAGTCGCAAGGGTCCTTCCGTGGAAAGAGTCCTGCATGGTTATTATCTTGAAACGGCCTGCCGCGGAGCCGTACTTGCGCGCGAGCTTTATCGCACCTTCGTTCGCCTCGGCGCCACTGTTGCAGAAGAAGGCGAGACCATCGTCGAAGCCCTTCTCGACAAGTTTGCGGGCGAGAACCGGCTGCACGTCGTTCATGTAGAGGTTGGATGTGTGGACGAGGCGCGCAGCCTGGGTCGAGATAGCCTCGGTGAGAGCCGGATGGCAGTGCCCAAGGTTGCACACGCTTATCCCGGAACCAAAATCCAGGTAGCGCTTCCCATAGACATCCCATACATACGCGCCCTGACCTTTCACCAGAACCAGCTCCGGCGCATATGTCCGCATGACATTCTCCGCATAAGCGGATTTTATGCCTTCTGCCTTCTTCTGTTCTTTTGATTTCATATCGAGATTGTTTTGGAAAAGCCGTTAACCTAGCCCGTCAGGAGGCAAAAACAAGCGAAAAGCGCTTCTCTCACGATCATCTCATGATCGAACCGCCGTTGTAATGATGCCAATTCACGCCAGAATAGCCCGAGACATGTCCGTCCAGAAAAAGGATGTTGCCGTATTTCTTGTGGTTCATCGCGTGGGACTTGTCCTGCACGAGACCACTGTCAATCGAGGATGTCTCAGAAAGTCCCGTCGCATAGGCGTATGAAGAACGAGTGATCCGATGCCCCTCGGGTATTCTGAGAGTCGAAGATGGGCATGTGTATATCTTGCATGCTTCAAGGTAGCCGCCGGAACGGAGCATTTCCCAAGCATCCTCGGCATTGTCGGCGTTCATGAAATCCCCGTGGTGATTCTGGGAATACATATGTATAGGCAGTCCTAGGGATTTAAGATTGCTGGCACATGCTATGCGGCGTGACTTCTCCCTCGCTTTGTTGGCGACTGGGTATAATATGACGAAGACAATTGCAATTGTGCCGATGAAAAGAACGACAATCAATTCGGTTTTTGTGAAGTGCGATTTTCGCATTTTTGTCACATCATTTTTTTTGAAAGCGCAGTCAAGCCTGCGCAGTCCAAAGACAGCTTCGCCGTCGAGTTGAAGTGCGTGATGCCTCGCGGCGAACTATTTCAATTTCGCCTCGAGTTCGGCGATTCTGCGCTTGTATTCGTCTCGGACTTGAGAGTATGTCCCTGCGGATGTGGGATACTTCGATGGCTGGCATACGGTCGCGCCGCAATTCTTGCAGGACCATCCAGTTCCGTCCCAGAAATGAGGCCCGCCGTGTCCACATTGAGGACATCCCATGCTTATTTCCTTCCCCTCCATTTTCTTGAGCTCGGCGCGAATCTGGTCGAGCTTCGCGTTGCCTTCCGCCCTCAATGCCTCGATTTGACGTCTTATCTCGTCGTTGCCGAGATCCTTCCCGTCCTTTTCCGTTTCATCTTTTTCGTTCTTTGCCCCTTCTTCGTCCTTCGAATTCTCCATTTTCAATTCGACAAGGATTTCGTAGTTGGCCGCTATGGTCTTATATGTTTTCCCATCGCTTTCGATATACGGGATCACCTTTATCTCGTGGCCGCCGCCTTTCTCGAAAAAACGGCTGACCGTTTCATTTTTCGGGAGCGGCAAATACGATCCGGAGTTCCTGCCTTTGTGATACCAGCAGATCACGCCGTCCCCGGCGCTGAAAGTTCTGTCGGGATCTCTTCCACGCCCATCCCATTTTACCGTGATTGAAACCCAGGATTTGTCTTTCACGTCGAAGCGATGCCAATTGGCATGCCTGTCGTTGTAGTCGCCCATGTCGGCAAGCACATTTGAGCCGAACTGGCCCTTGTAGGTTCCTTTTGCCGAAGTTCCATCCCCCCCTGCCCTCTTTGCTACATCATCGGTCTGGACGCGTGTGTTGTCCATCGCCTTTCCAAAATCCGCCTGTCCCTCGGTGTCCTTGGCGGTCTGGACCTTGGATAGGCTGATCTTGCATCTTGGTGCCGCATCTCTGGCTGGATCCACTGGAATCCTCCTGCGCTGGTTCGGGCCATATCCCGCCGCACCCGCTGAGACGAAATAATCGCCTGATGCGAGCGAGGGAAATTCCATCGCGCCGGTTGGCGTGGATCCCGAATATGAATAGTTCCTGTCCGGGGATTCGACTGCGATGCTTGCCCCCGGGATGGCCGCGCCAGTCTCCGCGTCCACGACCATCACTGCGAGTTTCGCAAAGACGGGGCTGCTGTCCTCGGGCATTACTTTCATGAGCTTGAAATCCGCGGAGTATTCCTTTTTCTTCGCCGGATCGAAGGAGTATGTTCCCCGTTTGGATTCATAGCCGTGCGCCCTGACGCTGATTTCATAGCTCCCGCCAGGGACCTCGCCAAAGCTAGCCTTGCCATTCTTGGCATCCTGCCCGATGCGTCTGTATGTCGCTCCCACCATCGAGACGTCCGCATCAAGAGGGGCTCCGCTCTCCGAGTCGAGAACCGAGATCCTGACTCTGACGGAATTCGCGGCCTTGTCGAGTTCGTTCATCTTCTTTTCGATTTCGGACAATGACGTTGCGAGGAGATCTTCCGTGATCTGCCTCGCCTTCTGATCCTGCTCCCTCTTCTTCTGCTCCTTCAAATGGTCGACATGTTTTTTGTTCTCGTCCTCTTCGTTGTAGTCGCCGCCGAAATCTCCGCTGACATCTCTGCCTCTCTGTTCGTCGAGAGCCCATTGGAGTCGGTTCCTGCCGCTCTTCAGCTCCTCGAGGAGAGCTTTCGCCTTCTGCCTGGCGGATTCGGATGATGATTTGTCGTCCAGAATCCGATTGGCCTCCTTCTCCATGCGGTCGAATTTGTCCTTTATCGGGTCGAAGACCTTCTTCTCGCTTGTCGCCAGCATCTGATCCTTGTTTTCGCGGTTGCGCCTTTCGGTCTCGATCTTTTCAAGCTTCGCCTTGAACGCCCCCGAGCCCGATTCAGCAATCTGATACACGTCAACCACGGGTTTGACCGTCAAGCCGTAGGCGGTATCCTTGGCATATTGCCTGGCGAAATTGTTGGCTCCCCTCAATCCAATTCCGGTGCGTTGCAGGAAGGATGGGTCCCCCGCTCCGGGATTCTCCAGATACCATTTCGCATATTCGTCAATGCTCGCCTCCGCCCCAGCCTTTATCGCTCCTGGTGCGCCAGCCACCACAGCCCCAATCCCGGAGACTCTGGCGTTCTGGGAGAGCGTGAGCAAGCTTGCACCGGCGGTAACAGTCTGCACCCCCTTCTTTAGGGTAGGATTCATGTCCATGACAAGGTCGAGCGCCTCGCCAGCATCGCCGTAATTCTGCACGGCACCGTGGATGTCGAGCAGCCCTCCCGCAGTTCCGAAGAAGGCCTTGCGCCCCGAAAAAGGCTCGATACCAGCCTTGTCGGACGGCATTGGTTTTCCAGGCGTTGTGGATGATTCCAGAATTCTCGGTTTCAGAGATTCCGCAAGCTTCTTCCGGGTGCCTTCAGTGAGCTTCGCCTCGATCTCCGACGGCGACATGATTTTCCTCGTCTCCACCTCTTGAACGCTGACCTGCCCGTATTTGGACTCCACTGTCCTGACGTCGGCGCCCTTGGATTTCGACAGGATCCCGGCTCCATTGTTCTTGACGACTCCATGTTCGGCTCTCGCCTCGAGCGACCTCTTCTCGTATAATTTGGACGATGCGTCCTCATATGATGCCTTCTTCTGGCGCATCTGCTCCTGGGCCTTCTTGAATCCGGCCTCGTCGCCCGCCTTCTTCATTTCGCCCATTTTCTTTTTCAGCTCCTCGATATCCTTCCATTCCTGCCTGCGCTTGGTGTCCAGTTCCGCGTCGCGCCTTGCTGAATCCGCAGATGTTTTCGAATATGAATCCTTGACGGTCTTCTCCATCCGATCGTAGAACTGGTTCTTCGCCTTCTTGTCGGTCATCCCGAGCTCTTCGAGAGAGACTCCATTCTTCACCTGATGGCATTTTCTGTGCATATCGGCGATCTCAGGCGGCCATTTCGACGGATCGCTGCCGTATGCCCCCTCGATGGTCCTCATGACGGCTTTCGCCGTGGATTGATTGTTCATATAGTCGAAGTTCCCCCGCCGATCCAAGTGGTCCCCGATCTTCTTCATGTTGTCGAGCGTGTTCAGATGCGGATCCGCTATCTTCGGTCCCGGTTTCCTGACCGCCCTGCCGTCCTTTTCATATCCCACGCTTGCCCCGTCCTCCATCACGATCTTGCCGTCCTTGTCGAACTCGTATGACGTATAGCTCTCCTTGTCTCCGGCCCTGAGCGCCACGGTGCCGACGCGCTTCACGGGCGCGCCGCCCTTGCCCGGCTCCACTATTCCGGCCTTTCCATCCGGACCTTTTTCGACGCTGTATTCGTAATTTTTATTCGGGTTGTGGATGGTGGTCTCCTGCCCCGGGATTTCAATTGAACCTCCTCTGACCTTGACCTTGTCCGGATTTTTCT
>CAZGJP010000055.1:0-12244 GCA_964526605.1 uncultured Lentisphaera sp. | reverse complement strand
CCGGAAGCCTGATCCCAGCTTCCACCGCCAAATGCGGCATTCGCCGTTCATCTTTTGAGCCGATTGCACGCTCCGTGCCTCACGCGAGGCCCGGCAATTGACCCGATGGATATTCTCCATGCAATATTACAGCATGTCCTGACGTTCATATGAAAAACGGAGGAAGCAACATGAAGAAGACAATCGCTCTCATCTTCGCTGCGGTCCTGCTCCCCGCGGGAATCCATGCCGGAACCATCACATTCAAGGACGGCACGCGCATAAGCGACGCAGAAGTCGTCAGCATCAAGGACGGCAAAATCGTGATAAAGAAAGACAAGAAGGAGAGAACCTTCGACATCAAGAACATCGAATCCTACTATGGAACCGACCTCGGGGACAGCGGTGGTGCCATCCCGGGCGAATTCGCGGATTACAAGATAATGATCACCGACATCAAGATGCCCGAAAGAGGCGAGGACAGCAAGGGCAAGACCGACACCTGCGACGTGAAATACACCATATCGAGGACGGAGCCGGACAAGAACAGGATCAAGGTGCCTTATTTCTATCTATATGTCCTGACCGCTCCGGCCGATGGCGACGGCGAACGGCAGATATATTCCTACTACCATCCCGACGACGCGAAGGTGAAGGGAAAAGGCTACGACGAGGCCGCCATACTCAAGAAGGTCAATGGATTCGACAGAAGGCTGATAAACTACGACGAGATGAGTTCCAGAGTATCCATGAAGAACATGGGAGAGAGGGAGATCAACTTCGAACTCGACGGAATAGACAAGCGGAAGATCATCGCATATCGCCTCGATGTCTGGGGCAACGACGGGAAAGCCGTGGAGAAGACATGGAAGCACATGGACTACAAGGTCTCCGACAGATGGTGGGAGCGCCTCGACTGATCCATCCGGCCAGCGCGTCGCGGCTTCTACCACGCAAGCTCCATATCCAGATCGTCCACAGCCACCTTGAATTTTCCCTTCCCTATGCAATGTTAACGGATATCTCAGGCAAAAAACGGAACTTGGAGGAAAAAAGCTCATGAAGTCCAAAATCGGAATCCTGGCGTCAGCGGTCGCCCTGAGCCTAGTGCTCAGCTCATGCAACAATCCGGTCAACACAGTCGAGAACGCGGACAAGAACTACGAGCGCGACTTCATCCGCAACAAGAGAGTCGAGGCCAACGAGTATCTTGCCAAGAAAGTCCAGATAGACAGTGTGGACTCCGAAGACCTCCCAGGCGGCCTCATGAAGGCCCAGGTCACCGTCAGGAACGTCAAGAGAGCCGACCTCAAGATGGCATACAGGTTCCAGTGGTTCAACGCCTCCGGGATGGAAGTGTCCACATCCGCCCAGCCATGGCTGGAGAAGATACTCATAGGCGGAGAGGTCGTGTATCTCTCCTCCGTCTCCCCAAATCCCACCTGCAAGGACTTCAAGATACTCATGAAGGAAATGGACTGAACATGCCCGAGACCAGGACATTCAGAACGGAGGTCAGGAAGGTCCTCGACCTCGTGGTTCACTCGCTCTACACGAACAAGGACATCTTCCTGCGAGAGCTCATCTCCAACGCCTCCGATGCGATAGACAAGGCCAGATTCGAGTCTCTCACCAAGGCGGAAATGGCGCAGCAGTGGAGGATAGCCATAGAGACAGACAAGAAACGGGGCGAAATCCGCATATCCGACAACGGCATCGGGATGAACGCCGCCGAGATGGACGAGAACATAGGAACAATCGCGAAGTCGGGCACGAAGGCGTTCCTGGAAAAACTTGCGGAGAACAAGGAAGTCTCCGCACCTGAACTGATAGGGCAGTTCGGCGTCGGATTCTACTCCGCATTCATGGTCGCCGAGGAAATCACGGTCGAGTCGAAACGCGCCGGAACGGCAGACCCCGCAGTCCTCTGGCGCTCCAGAGGCGAGGAGAACTACGAACTGTCCGAAGGATCCCGCAAGGACCAGGGCACCGAGATACGGCTCAAGCTCAAACCCAACAACGACGACTACTTCGAAGCCTGGAAGATAAAGGACATAGTCAGGAAGTATTCCGACTTCATCGAGTATCCCATACACCTTGTCGAGACCGGGAAGGGTAGCCAGAAGGAGGAGGCCGAGAAGCCGCTCAACTCCATGAAGGCCCTCTGGATGCGCAAGCCCGAGGAGGTCTCGGAGGAGGACTACAGCCAGTTCTACACGCATCTGTCGCATTTCGGCAAGGAGGCGCTCGCGCGCATACACTTCTCGGCGGAGGGCGTCAGCAATTTCAAGGCCCTCCTCTACATCCCATCGGAGGCACCGCCATTCTTCATGCCGCAGGACCTGAAGAAACGGGACATACACCTCTACGTGAAGCGCGTCTTCATAACCGACTCCTGCGAGGAGCTCCTGCCGGACTACCTCCGCTTCGTCAAGGGAGTGGTCGAATCCGAGGACCTGCCGCTCAATATCTCGAGGGAGACGCTCCAGCGCAATCCCCAGATCGAGAAGATAAACCGCAACCTGACCAGGAAAATCCTCTCCGAACTATCCTCCATGATGGAGAAAAGCCGCGACAAGTATCTGTCATTCCACGCCAACTTCGGCCGCGTGATGAAGGAGGGCGTGAACAGCGACTTCCAGAACAGGGAGAAGATCCTCGACCTCCTCCTCTTCGAGACCCTCAACGGCGAGCCAGGAAAACTGTCGAGCCTCAAGGAGTTCAGTGAAAAACTGCCACCCGGACAGGACAAGCTCTACTTCGCAGTCGGCGACGACCCGCGCCAGACCAGAAAGTCGCCAATCCTCGACAGCGCAAGGAAGAACGCATTCGACGCACTTCTCCTCGGCGATCCGATCGACGAGTACATATTCCAGACAGTCATGAAATACAAGGACAGGAGCTTCGTCTCGCTCAACCAGGAGAATCCGGAAATCTCCAGGAGCGCAGAACTCGAGGAGATCAAGAAGGACGCCGACAAGAAGCATTCGAAGCTGCTCGAAGCGATGAAGAAGGCCCTCGGAGACAAGGTGAAGGACGTGAGATTCTCCGACAGGCTGGTCTCAAGCCCATGCTGCCTCCTCGCCGACAAGTTCTCCCCCAGCCGCCAGATGGAGAGGATAATGAAGGCCATGAAAATGGACGCACCGGATTCAAAGAGAATCCTCGAACTGAATCCAGCCCATCCCATCGTCAGGAAACTCTGCGCCAAGTCCTCCGAGGGAAAGGACGAGGCCTCCCTCGCGAATTTCGCGGAACTTCTCTACGGCCTCGCCCTCGTCGCCGACGGAGAGGCTCCACCGGACGGCGCGGCATTCGTGGAAAACATCAGCGCGCTCCTCTCCCGGAATAACTGAGCCAATTGCAAAACTCCGCGCAGGCCGCGTTGGGAGTGCGGCTTGCGGCAAAGGCACGGTGTTTTCATGTATCCTTCCGATGAGAAGCCACATGTCGTGGAAAATGGCGAGAACGTAATTCTGTTCTCCACCACGTTAGTCGCTTTGCTGCTCTCCGGTCTGAACCCCAATGACCGGTTCACGTGGATGCTGGAGGTCTCGTGGGTGGCGGCCGGGCTTGTCATCGTCTTCGCCACCCGGAGGAGCTTCCCTCTTACGCAGCTCCTCCGCAGGCTCCTCTTCCTCCACGCGATCTTCCTGATAACCGGCGGGCACTACACCTACGAGAAAGTCCCGGCCGGACTTTGGCTCAAGGAACAGTTCGATCTGTCGAGAAACCACTACGACCGCCTTGGACACTTCCTCCAGGGATTTGTCCCTGCGATTCTCGCAAGAGAGATATTGACCAGGAAGTCCCCGGCGAAAAATGGAGCTTGGCTGTTTCTATTCGTCCTCAGCATCAACCTCGCGTTCAGCTCGTTCTTCGAAATGATCGAATGGTGGGTGTCGGTATCGACAGGCGAGGCTGGAAATGCATTTCTCGCAACGCAGGGCGACATCTGGGACACGCAGTGGGATATGTTCCTATGCATGCTCGGCTCGATATGCGCCCAGATCCTCCTCTCCAAGATCCACGACAGACAGCTCGCGAAAATCCCAGGCCGGCCGGACTGACACTTTCTTCTCCACCCTCCACGATTCCGACATTATCGTCCGCTTGCGAATGAGGACGCATCTTCATTTTCGTTGTTTTCACAGACATCTTTGTTGTTTCTTCGCATCCCTCTTTGAATTCCATCGCTCGTAGTTTAGAATTCGCGGGAAATCCAATTTCAACGACTAAAGAAGGAGATGATTTCAATGCGCTCTGGATCCGTTGCATCGAAGATCAAATTTCTCTGCGCGGTGGGTTTGCTGGCCCCTGCGTCAGGGGCGTTCTGCCAGGATGCGGGGGCCGCCGTTTCGTCCGTGGACACTGGTGACACGGCGTGGATGCTTGCAAGCGCGGGCTTGGTCCTGCTCATGACTCCAGGGCTCGCGTTGTTCTACGGCGGACTGGTCCGACGGAAGAACGTGCTGTCCATCCTGATGCAGTGCTTCATGGCGATGTGCCTCGTGACCATACAGTGGGTGGTTATAGGATACACACTGGCTTTCGGGCCCGATGTCGGCCACTTCGTGGGGAATCTGGACTGGCTTTTCCTGAAGGGGGTCGGCGCCTCGCCGGAGCCTGGCTATGCGGCGACGATTCCGCATTCGGCGTTCATGGCCTTCCAGCTCAAGTTCGCGATAATCACTCCCGCGCTGATAATAGGCGCCTTCGCGGAGAGGATCAAATTCAGCGCATTCTGCGTGTTCACCCTGCTCTGGACCACGCTGGTCTACGACCCCGTCGCACACTGGGTATGGGGAATCGGCGGTTTCATGAGGAACATGGGGGCGCTGGACTTCGCCGGCGGGACTGTCGTGCACATCAACGCCGGGATGGCGGCTCTCGCGGCGGCTCTCGTCATAGGCCCGCGGCTCAAGATCGCAAGTTCTCCACACAACCTCCCGCTGGCCATCCTCGGGGCCGGAATGCTATGGTTCGGATGGTTCGGATTCAACGCCGGCAGCGCGCTTGGAGCAAACGGGATCGCAGCCAACGCATTCATCACCACGCACATCGCGACTTCCGTGGCCGGAGCCACATGGTGCGTATGCGACTGGTTCTACCATAAGCGCGCGACAACCCTCGGGATGATAACAGGAGCGGTGGCGGGCCTCGTCTCCATCACACCGGCCTGCGGTTTCGTCAGTCCCATGGACGCGATTTGGATAGGTCTTGGATCCAGCCTGATATGCTTCGTCTCCGTGACCTTCGTGAAGACAAGGTTCAAATACGACGACACCCTGGACGCCTTCGGCGTGCATGGCGTCGGTGGGCTCTGGGGCGCGCTAGCCACCGGGATATGGTGCAGCAAGGCGGTGAATCCCGCCGGGATGGATGGCCTGCTCTACGGCAATCCCATGCAGTTCTGGATACAGATCAAGGCGACGGCGATCACCGCCGTCTTCGCGTTCGTGGCGTCATTCGCGCTGCTGAAGCTCGTTGACGCCGTCATGGGGCTGAGGGTCGCCGAGGACGAGGAGCACATAGGTCTCGACCTCACCCAGCACAGGGAATCCGCATACACGGTAATAGACTTAAAAACACGGAGGACATGATATGAAGTACATTGTCGCGATAATACAGCCCGACCGTCTCGACCCTGTTCTCGACATGCTCGACAGGAAGGATATCCATCTGGTGACGGTGTCCACGGTGATGGGGCGCGGCCGGCAGAAGGGGATTTCCGCGGTCTACAGGAGCCAGAAGGAAGCCGGGAGCCTGCTCAAGAAGGTGAAGCTGGAGATCGCCGTCAACGAGCAGTTCGTCGAGGCGACTGTGGCTGCCATCACCGAGGCGGCGAAGACCGGAGAGGTCGGCGACGGCAAGATTTTCGTGATGGATCTTGAGAAATGCATACGGATACGCACGGGAGAGACCGGCCCGCAGGCCATAGGATGAGGCATGGGCGAGTCTTCTCCCCCGAGACGGCCGTGCTGATCAACCCTTCTTCTTCGCGGCGTTGTCGTAGAAGCGGGGAGCGGCCCTCCCGGCATAATATGGGAATTTACAGGCAAGTTCCTCCGGTGCATCGGCCGGTATGTACTGCCACCTCTTGTATAGCCAGAGGTATTGCTCGGGATGCCTCCGCACGACACCCTCGGTGATCTTCATTATGTCCTGGACAAGCTCCTCGTCGGAAACGTATTCGGCGATCCTCCTCGGCAGCTCTACGCAGAACATCCTGTATCCGCGTCCGTCCCGGAGGCATCCGCCCACGGCGAGATTGACATTCATCCTCCTGGCGAAGAAGGCTATAGAGCGGCTGGTGGGGACTGGCAGGCCGAAGAAGTCGACGAAAACGCCGCCGTCCCGCGCCTTCGTGTTCTGGTCTATCAGCGTCGCCAGGAAGCATCCGTCCTTGATCGCCTTGATCATGCCCTTCACCGCGCCCTTCTCGAAGATGACCCTGTCGCCCCCGCTGCTCCTTGACTCCACTATGAGTTTGTTGATGAAGGGATTTTCCTGCGCGCGGGCCACGACGGCGAAGGGGATCTTCGTCCCATGGCTCACATTGAAAGCCGCCAGCTCCCAGTTCCCGATGTGCGGTGAAATCCATATCAGCCCTCCATTCCCCATGGATTTCCTTGTCAGATCCACACAGAGATGATTGTCGCTTGTGATCCGGTGGAGATATTCCTGCCTCCCAGAAAACCAGAAGAGCTCCAGAACGGTCCGGCTCATGTTCCTCAAACTCTCGAGCCCTATCCCGCGTATCTCCTCCTCCGGCTTCTCCGGGAAGGCCACACGCAGGTTCGCGCAGACCAGCCTCCTGAAGGGCGGCAGCATGAACATGAGCGACCCCCCCATCCTCCCAACGAAAGCGATGAAACCCAGCGGCATGGCCCGGACGACGGCCCGGACCGCCAGCACGGCGGCGTATTCGAACGGATGCCTGATTCTCTTGAACTTGATGCTCATGCCGCTGCCTGTCCTTTCCTTCAGTGAACTACGTTCGGTTACAGAATCCGTACTGAAATAAAATGCGGAATCGCTTTTTGGATGTAAAGATTCGCTGGACGACGTAGTTCAGCCAGTCTTTACGCCTAATCTAACTTCATGAAGTCTCTTTTCAATGAGCCGATCCCAAAGCTCCACATGCCGGCGCGGAGTTCCGCAATCGGCTCCAATATCTTCAGACACGCTTTGATTTTATCCGTCAAACGCGTATATTAACCTTTCGGTAATACTAGGCAAACACGAGGGGACCAAAATATGAATGCTTTCAGGATCTCGGCACTTCTCTGCGCCCTCTCCCTCTGTTCGTGTTCGTCGTCGCGGCTCATGCCCTACAAGTTCGAGGACGTGAGCCTGGCCGCCGCGGAGAAGTTCTCCGTCAACGAATGGACCGAGTTCTACACCAGGAAGAGCCTGGCGAAGGAGAAGCCGGGAAAGAAGGTGGTATTCACACACTACGACTGGAGCTACCACGACTACAAGATAATGTGCGAGGTCGAGGTGGTCAACGAAAAGGGAATGGCCGAGGTCTATGTCTTCGTCCGGGACTGGGACGACTGGCTCTCTCCGTTGACATACAGCCCGTCCTACGCGAGGAGGGTGCTCGACCTGATTGAAAAGAGAATGCAGGACGGGGCCTGGCAGGAGGACATGCCGTGGACCCGCGAGGAGAAACTGAAATGAAACCTGGAACGCCAGGAAAGAAAAACGGAATCGCGCTGGCTACGGCGATTTGCGCGCTTGCGCTCCTCGCATCGTCCTGCGACTTCGGAGGGGAGGGGGACGCAAGAAAGACTCTCTCCGAGGCATTCGAGGCCCTCTCCGGGAAAAACGCCGACTGGAAGAAGGCGAAACCCCTCGCGGAGAAGGCAGCCAGACAGGATCCGGACGACCACAGGGCGAAAATACTGCTCGCCGCCGCCTACGAGCAGGGCGGCCAGATATCGCAGGCCGTGGACGAGCTCAAGAAGGCGGTCAAGATCGCCCCCGACGACTTCACAGCCCAGTATACGCTCGGAAGGATATACTTCGAGAGCGGCAAGTTCGACGACTGCCTGGGCCCGCTGGTCTCCGCATGCAGGATAGACCCCGGCAGCGGCGCCGCGGTCTTCTATCTTGCGCGCACCTACCAGAAGCTGCACCAGAACAAGAACGCCCATGGGAAGTTCTACGAACTGGCCAAGATGCCGGAATTCAAGAAGAGACCGGAGCCGTTCAACGAACTGGGAATGATATATCTGCAGGAGAAGGACCTGAAGAACGCAAGCCTGGCATTCATAGCCGCATATCGCAGGGCGCAGGAGGACCACAAGGTCGTATGGAACCTCGCCGTCTTCTACGACGCATATGCGAGAAATCCAGCCTCGGCCGTGGGCTTCTACGAGAAATACCAGCAGATGACACTCGTCAATCCCGAACTGGCCGCCAGAAGGGAGATCGCGAGAAAGAGAGTGCAAACCTTGAAAACCGCTCCCGGCCGCAGATAGACGGAGCTGATTTCAAAACTCCGCATCCGGGGCGAATCCGTCGGAGTTAATTTACTTTATTTGTGTCTTATCATCAACAAGATACACAGCATCCCGAGGTGGTGAAATGTCCGGCATCCTGAAGGCGAAGGTGTTCGTGGTCGGCGACAACATAGACACCGACCAGATAATCCCGGCACAGTATCTGAACCTGGTGCCAACCATTCCCGATGAATACGCCAAGCTCGGCTCCTACGCCCTATGCGGCCTCCCGGAGCAGTATCCGCGATTCGTCAAGGAAGGCATGGACAAGACCGAATATGGGATAATCGTCGGCGGAAGAAATTTCGGATGCGGCTCCAGCAGGGAGCATGCCCCGATCTGTCTCGGCGCGTCCGGAGTGAAATTCGTGGTCGCAAGCTCCTTCGCCAGGATATTCTTCCGCAACTGCATCTCCACCGGAGAGGTATGCCCGCTCGAGCCGGAGAAGCCCCTCGACGGACTCTTCAAGACCGGGGACATGGCCGAGATTTCCCTCGAGAACGGCTTCATCCGGAATATGGCGGGCGGCGAAAGCTTCAAACTGAAGGACCCCGGCGCAGTCAGAGACGTGATCGAAGCAGGCGGAATATTCAATTACGCAAGAAAAAACAAGATGATTTGACAAGGAGGATCCAGCATGGGCGGAATGATTCGAATCGTGTCGGTCGTGGCTCTCGTGGCCATCGCGTGCATCGCATCGAACGGAGAACAGAAGCAGACACCTCTTCAAACCTGCAACGTCAGCGAGGATGAGGTCGCAAGATTCCTGACAGCCTTCCCAAAGGTGAAGGAACTGCTCGGAAAAGGCGCAGGAGACGAGAGCGCATTCCTCATGGCGATGAGGAAGCAGCCCCTCAAGGGACTCGACGAGATCGCCAGAAACAACGGATTCAAGGATCAGGCCGACCTGCTCCGCGTCTGCGGAGGCTCCGTCGCCGGATATGCGATTCTGAAGCTCAGGGAGTCGGAGGAACAGCTCAACCAGAGCCTCACCCCCGAGATGAAGGCAATGATGAAGCCCCAGATCGAGCTGATCAAGCAGCAGTTGAAGCAATACGAAAGCCAGGTCTCCGAAGCGACCCTGGCCGCAGTCAAAAAGCATTACGACGCCATGGACAAACTCTTCGCCACTTCAGGCGAGGAATAACGACAAACGGAAGCAAACAATGAAAAAGAACGTAGCTCTATACGACACCACGCTCCGGGACGGAACACAGGCCGAGGGAATAACTTTCTCCGTAATGGACAAGATCAAGATAGCCGAAAAACTCGATGCCATCGGCGTGTCATACGTGGAGGGAGGATGGCCAGGCTCCAACCCCAAGGACATGGAGTTCTTCGAACTGGCCGGAAAGAGGAAGTTCAAGAACACCAGAATAGCTGCGTTCGGAAGCACGAGAAGGGCCAAGGTCCCAGTCCAGGACGACGACAACATCAGGAAGCTCCTCGAGTCCGGCGCACCAACAACCACCATCTTCGGCAAAAGCTGGCTGCTCCACGTCAACGACGTCCTGCGCATCAGCCCCGACAAGAACCTCGAGATAATCGGCGACTCCTGCGCATTCCTCAGGGACAACGGCAAGGAGGTCGTATTCGACGCCGAGCACTTCTTCGACGGGTATGACGACAATCCCAAGTATGCCTTGGCCGCCCTCCTCAAGGCCTGCGAGAACGGCGCATCCACCGTGGTCCTCTGCGACACCAACGGCGGCATGATAAGCTCCAGGATAAAAGAAGTCTGCTCCACCGTCCGGAAGGCGCTTCCGGAGAATGTCGTCCTGGGCATACACTGCCACAACGACTCCGGAATGGCGGTGGCAAACTCCATCGCTGCGGTCGAGGCCGGCGCCATGCATGTCCAGGGCACCGTCAACGGATTCGGCGAGAGATGCGGCAACGCCAACCTCTGCAGCATAATCCCATGCCTCGAACTCAAGCTCGGGATGAGATGCATAGGCCCGGAACGCCTAAGACACCTCAAGGACCTCTCTCTCTTCGTCTTCGAAATGGCGAACCTCGTCCCGGACAAGCGCCATCCATACGTGGGGGACAGCGCCTTCGCGCACAAGGGCGGAATGCATGTCAACGCCGTCAGCAAGAACCCGCACACCTTCGAGCACATCGTCCCGGAACTGGTCGGCAACAGAAGACGCGTCCTGGTCTCCGACCTCTCCGGACGCAGCAACATCATGATGAAGATAGCAGAGCACAACCTCGACCTCGACGAGAAAAGCCCGGAAGTCTCGGACATACTCAACACCCTCAAGAAGATGGAAAACGAGGGATACGAATTCGAGGCGGCGGACGCCTCCTTCCACCTCCTGGCCAAGAAGGTCCTCAAGAAGCACAGGCCGTTCTTCAACCTCGACGGATTCAGGGTCATAGTCGAGAAAAGATCGAAGGGGGAAAAATGCATCTCGGAAGCCACCGTCAAACTCGACGTCAAGGGCGAAAAGGAACTCACCGCCGCTGAAGGCGACGGACCAGTCAACGCCCTCGACCACGCCCTCAGAAAGGCATTGACAAGATTCTACCCCGAAATATCAAAGGTCCAGCTCAGCGACTTCAAGGTCAGAATCATAGACGGAAAAGATGGAACGGCGGCAAAGACAAGAGTCCTCATAGAATCATCTGACGGAAAGGAAACTTGGGGAACCGTCGGCGTAAGCGAGAACATCATCGAGGCGTCGTGGGAGGCCCTCGTCGATGCCGTCGAATTCCAGCTCTACAGAAAACAATAACCAAAACACCTGTTCACCTAACCACCGCGTTTCACCTGGGAGGGACGGCGGCCCCGCCGTCCGGAAATGGAAAGGTAGGGACGGCACCCGCCGGCGCCTTCGGGAGCTTGCTCGCCCCACCTTCGGCGAGGCGGGCGAGCGCCGCTGCCGTCCGAGACCGGCGCGTTACGGCGAACGCGCCCTACCCAAAAAACGCAACCGGCTCTCTCGGCGAGAGAGCCCTACCAAAAAACGAAATCGGCGGCTGTTGAGAGGGGCAGAAGTATTGAGGATGCAAACGGCGAGCAGTTTGCGCGGACACGGGAAGTTTCGCAATTACCTCCATCTAATAAAAAACGATTTCGCATTTTATTTTTAGTACGGATTCAGTAAACGAACGTAGTCTACTGAATACGTACCATCTTTGCGCCGGGACGGCGCAAAGTACTCGCTACATCTGGGTTCTTCCACTCATGGCGGCGCTTATCGTGGCAGGGTCTGCGAAGCTGATGTCGGAGCCGGCCGGGAGCCCGCGGGCTATCCGTGTTATCCGCACGCCGCTCTCCTTGAAAAGGTCGGAAAGATATATTGCCGTGGCCTGCCCCTCCACGTCCATGCTGAGCGCCATGACTAGCTCCTTCACCTCCCCGGACTCGATCCTGCGCCTGAGCTTGTCCAGCGTCTCGCCCCCGATGTTCTTGCCGTCGAGCGGGATTATCTTGCCGTGGAGGACATGGTATAGTCCTCTGTAGGTCCTGCATTTCTCGATGCTGTGTATCTGCGGGACGTCCTCGACGATGCAGAGCACGGAGCGGTCCCTGTGGGTGTCCGAGCATATCGCGCAGAGATTGTCCTTCTCGCAGAGGTTGCCGCAGTCGGCGCAGGATGAGACATTGCCGTGCAGTCCGGATATGGTTCTCCCCGCCTCGGCCGTCTTCTCCGGCGTCCATTTGAGCATGGCGAAGGCCATCCTCTCCGCACTACGTCTCCCGATCCCGGGGAAACTCTTCAAAACCTCGATCAGCCTCTCGAAAC
>CAZGJP010000054.1:0-12261 GCA_964526605.1 uncultured Lentisphaera sp. | reverse complement strand
ATATACAACTTGGCCCCATATTCAACCGCGAATCCGTTTTTGAAGATACGGGACGAGGATATATATTTGAGCCATTTGCACTGAAAAGCAGCCAAACATCGAGGACCACAGATGAGGACAGGGATGGAGCGGTCCGATTTTTTCGAGAGGAACCGCGCGGCTCTCCGCAGAGTGAAAAGGATTTTCTGCGGATTCAGCGGCGGGGCCGACTCCACATCCCTGCTCTTGTTCCTTCAAAAAGAGGCGGATAGAATCGGGTTCAAGCTCAAGGCGGTTCATTTCGAACACGGACTCCGCGGACGCGAAAGCGCCGAGGATTCCATATGGTGCGCACGCTTCTGCGAAAATCGCAAGATAGATTTCATGGAGATCAATCTCGATGTCAGGAACTCGATCAGGGGATCCGAGAGCTTCGAGGACACGGCAAGGAGATTCCGCCTGAGAGAATGGAAGACACTCTGTTCCGAGGACGGCGACGCGGTCGCCCTGGGACACAATTCGGACGACAGGAACGAGAACATGCTCATCCGGCTTCTCCGCGGCTCGAACGTCTCGGGACTCAGCTCACTCCGGGAAATACAGAAGATAGATGGCGTGACCATAATCCGACCTCTTCTTTCCTACTCCAGGGCGCAGATAGAGGAATTCCTGTCGCTACAGGACGTGGACGAATGGAGGGAGGACAGCAGCAATGCGGACAACGAGATTCTCAGAAACCACATCAGGAACGTGATCATATCGGAGCTTGCCGACATCTGCGACGGAGCCAGGGAGGGCATGAGGCGCGCCGCCGAGGCTTTACAGGAGGACGCCATATACATCGAAGGCGAGGCGGAAAAGGCGTTCTCCTCCCTTCTTGCCGGCAAATCACATGGACCTACGCTCCCTCTCCAGCCGTTCATGGAACTGCCCCGCGCAATTAGAATACGCATACTGAGACGCTGGATCGGCGCCGAGGAGGAGAGAGACTATGTCCCCGGCTACGAGCTCCTCGCGAGACTGGAGGACGCCGGGAAGAGGATATCGTCCCTCAAGGACAAGAACAGGATAAAGGTTCCGCTGCCGAATCTGGGAGGAGCGTTTCTCGACGTGTCGCCCTCCGAAATAGCCTTTGCAAAAATCGCGGAGCCCATGGGAAGCGTGGAGTGGAACTGGAGGAAGACCCCTCGCATAAAATGGGGAAGATGGAGATTGGACGCCAGAATTCTGACGGGCGGGAAAGTCCCCGTGGATTTGAAAACTGAAGACGATCTCTCCGCCCTCTTCGATCCAGCGCTGATCCCCTCGACTCTGACGATAGGCCCAGCTTTCGAAGGCGACAAGATGACTCCCTTCGGAGGCAAAGGCGAGGTCAGGCTGAAGAAGCTCTTCGAGGGGAGGAAGATTCCCTCCAAGACAAAGTCGTCATACCCGGTCCTCAGAATTCCCGGAAGCGGACCGATAATCTGGGTCGGCGCGGTGAGAAGATCGAGCTATGCGCCAGTCGGGAAGAATTGCAGAAGCCTCAAAATCAAGATGGAGGCCATTTCTTTACGCCGGGACGGCGCAAAGAAATGGATTCACGGACGCGGATCCCAGGGATAGCCCTTCATGTTGTCTATCTTGAGGTCGTATTCGCCAACGCTCGAGAAGCTGATCCTTATGAAGAGGTCGAGGTCTGGGCCGTATATGGGCAGATTCGGGAAGACCAGCGATCCGTTCTCGATACCGTCGTTTGTCATGTCGAGATAGACGTTGCATATCTTGCCTGCATGATTCCTGTGGACTAGGACGCGGAACCAGCCGAGGTCGGGTATCTGCGTCCCGGTGTGGACAATCCAGTCCTTGCGGATTGGATCGTATGCGCAGAGGTAGCCGCTCTCGTTGACCGCGAAATGCGCGCCTGATATCACAAGCGCCTGATTTACGTTCGTGGGCAGCTTCGCCCATGGCGCCTTGTATGCTATCGCTATCCAATGTTCCGGCAGGAGATTGCGGGTCACGAACATGATTATTCGCGATTCCGGCTTGCCACCGCGGAAGTTGATGTAGACACTGTCTCCGGCGTTGTATGAATCTCCGGTCTCGGTGAAAATCTGGCCGGCGTATGTTGCATCTAGGCCCCAGACGGAGTTCGAGACGTGCTGGTTCTGCGGATAGCGCGCCGGGTTCTCGAAGCCTTCGTCATACATGTCAACCCAAAGCACGCCGTCGTAGTCCGATGGATCCATCCCGATGGCCGGTTCGTCCCCGTCCTCGACACCGTCTCCATCCGTGTCCGCCAAGTTGGGATTCGATCCGTATGTGTTCAGTTCTTCGTAATCGGAAAGTCCGTCTGCGTCGCTGTCCGGATTGTTCTGGTTCGTCCCGTTCAAGGTCTCGTCCCCATTGGAGAGCCCGTCGCCGTCGTCGTCATTGGGATCGAACTCGAATGCGCCGACATCCACCGCCGCGCCGAGCGGTCTGCTGCTCTTCATCATGTCGGCGTAGAGGAATGTCTGGACCCCCGCGTTGATTGCGTTGGTCCCCGAGGCTGGCCTGTATACGCCATTCGCCTTGTCAATGTAGTTCTCCGCGAGGTCGTAGCTTGCGACCGCGCCCGGGAATCCGCCTTCGACATTGGAGTTATAGACCGACACCGTCCCGCTTGATCCGTTGCTGATTTCGGTTCCGGAGTTCTCCCTCACGATGCTGTTGTATATCTTCGTGTCGCCGGAGCCGGAGAGAAGGATTCCACCAGACGTGTTGTCCGCGATGGTGTTGTGGTATGTGTATCCCGGGTTGCCCTTGATCTCGGCGACATAGGCGCAGGTGTTGCCGTAGAAGAGGCTGTTGAGCAGATAGACCTCGGTATCGCTCTGGACACCGGCCGTGGGAGCTATCAGGGACTTCGCCCCTGTGCTGTTGCCGGTGAACTTCAGATTCTCCATGTAGACCAATCCGCCGGCATTGGCCACACTGTAGGATATGACTGGCTGTTCCTCGCGGAAGTCCTGGAACGTGATGTTCGATATTGCGAATTTCGCGGCTGTCACGTCGAGGCACTGGCCCGTGTTCGACGAGGAACTGGCCGGATAGGGGCCGCTTATGAAGGTCTTGTCCGGCGATTCTCCGCTGATGATGAGATTCTTGGACAATACATAGTTGGAAAGCCTGTAGCTGCCTTCTTTGAGGATTATCATCGAGCCGGCGGGCGCCGCGTTGAGAGCATCCTCCAAATACTTGTATGGATTGGCCTCGCTTCCGTCCATTCCGGCGTATGAGGAGTCGTCGTCAACATATACCCTGTTCGGAGCCAGGTTCGATGTCGGATCGGTGCTGTATTCATACTCGAGAATGGCGGTCAGGCCGTCCGAGTCGGTGTCGGACGATGCCGTCTCGTCGAGGTCTCCGTAATAGCCGTATTCCCAGTAGTCCGGCAGGCCGTCAGTGTCGCCGTCGGCGGAGAACCAGTTGATCGTGTTGCCGCTGTCCGTCGAATTTGTAGGTTCGATTGTGACGCTGTAGATGTTCACGGAGTCCTGCACATCGAGATAGTCGCATGTCCAAGAGCCGCCGGAAGGATTGATTATCCACTTCGTCCCGGTAGCCGAGCTGCGGAGTTTTACCAGATTGCTGGCGGCCCCTTGCAGGTTGAGCCCGCCCGAGGCAGTGACGTTGTATGCCTGCCCGGCGGCGAAGATCATAAGGGAATTCGCGGTCGTGTTGGTCAGATACGCAGTGCTGAATCCGTCAGCGAAGAATACCCCCGCGACGGACGCATTGGTGGATACAAGACTGTGGAAGTTCGATCCACCGGCAGTTACGGTCTGAAGCGCGGTCCCGTTCAGTGTGACCGTTCCGGAGCCATGCGCGAAGGTTCCGTAGTTTGTCCAATCTCCACCGACGAGTATGTTGCCAGAACTTGCGGTGAACGACTTTGTCGCGACGATCACGAAGTCGTCCAACACTTTCACATCGTTCGTTATCGAGGAGCTTATGCCTCCGTTGATGTTGAGCTGATAGAACGTCGTCGTGGTGGAGCTGCCGCTCATCGTCCCGCTTGCGTTGTTGAGATTGAATACAGCACCTGTCGAGCCAAGCATCGATCCGTTGTTGGTAAAATTTCCACTGATATTGACCGTGTTCCCGGTGTTCGAGCTGGTCCACTGGCCGTTGAGGTCTATTGTGTAGGATGCAAGGTTGAATGTCGCTGCGCCAGTGACATTGACGAGCCCGCCGACAGCGATGTTCAGCGTGTCCGCGGTGATAACGGATGATCCGGAGACATTCCATTGGCCGCCGTTTATGGGTCGGATCGTGGCGGTTCCGGCGTTGAGAGGGCCTGCGGACTGGTTGTATCTGCCAGTCGTGTCAACAATGAGATTTCCTGCACTCAAATTAAGTGTGGCGGTCGCATTGCTCTGGATGAGATTGCCGTAAACCGTTATATCCTGAGAGACTGTGAGGTCGGTGCCGGCAGTCCCCATTGTGAATGTCCTGCCATTCTGAATAACGAGGCTCTTGCAAGTGCCGCTCCCATTAAGGCTTGGTTCATTTGGCAAAACTCCCGAAGGCATTATCGCATCCTTCGTGGCGTCGGGAACGCCGTTCGTCCAGTTTCCGGCATCGTTCCAGAGTGTGCTGTTCGCGCCCGTCCATTGGGTCATTGTGGGAGAGACTAGAGTTATCTGCGGGTAGTAGGGGTATGCGGCCATGGCCCTCTGGTATGCGCCGGAGGGATCAGTCACCACCAGTCTGAAGTAATATGCCGTGGATAGCGTCGCGTTTGAGGTCGATGTGATTGCGAAGTCCCACTCGCCGTATTGGCCAGTCGTCATCGGCAGGGTGGGTTGCGAGGGACGGCTTTCGACGAAGTGCTGGCGGATATTCGTGTTGGTTAGAAGTGCATTTGCAACCTGAGCCTTGTCCGCGCCGAGGCCGTCGGCCCAGTTCCAGTCGGCGGAAGGCCCAAGCATCTCCCAGCTGCCGTTGGCACCCTTGCGATACTGGACCGTCACGTTGGCGCTGTCCCATGTTTCGTATTGGCTGTTCTGTATCTGGACACGCAGTCTCGTGGTGGCAAGGATGTTCCTGTTGGCGGCCGCCGTGTTCTCCGCGGCCAGCGCGGTCGGGGTCTGCGCACTGTCATTCTCGAACCAGCGGTATCGCGTCTGCGCCTGCGAGCGGTAGACGATAAAATCGTCGAACCACATCGGAGTGGAGCCTGTCGTGTTGTGCCAGGTCCAGGAGCCCGTGTCGAAGTCGGAGAAATCTGAAAGACCGCTTGCCGTCATGAGCAGGGCACCATCGAGATAGAGTTCGACCGTGCCGGACGTGTGCGTCCATGTCACCTTGTGCCAGCCAAGGGTCCTGTCAATGAACGAGTCGGCATAGAGGGTGCCTCCTCCGAAATTGTATCGGCAATATCTGTATTTGGTGAGCCCCTGTCCCAGATTGGTCTCGACGAGAACGCCAACCCCCTCGTCTCCATCGGCATTGTCTATAAAAATCCACTGCATCTTGCCAGCCTGCATGTCGTCGTAGAACCACGCCTCCGCGGTGCAGTCGGTTTGGGGGCCCCATCCGGGGAAGTTCCAAGCTCCGACACCATCGCCCGAAGATCCGCCACTGGAATACATTGACTGCGAACCACCAGCCGTGTGGTTCTGCGAAGCGACGACAACGGAAGCCTCGGTGAGCCATCCCGCCCCCGCGCCGCCTATGGACCAATTCGAGGATGTCTTGTCGGGAGGAGCGGATGATATCGTGCTTGTCTCGAAGTTGTCTAAAAAGAGTATCTCCCCGGGCAGTTCCGGATCAAACCAATTCGTGTTGCCCCCGTTGTCCTTGAATGCGACGGGATTGACCGGGAGGAATGCCGAGCCAAAAACGGTCGAGCCTTGGACGGCGATGTAGCGGCAGTCATGGGTGCCGTTGAGGACTAGATTCCAAGTCGTGCCCGCTCCGCCGGAGGATGAAAGGCTCACCCTCGTTCCGAAAGCCGAGCCGTCAATTCTCAATTTGCCGTTGACTGTCTGCGTCGAACCAGCGGTCACAACAATGTTCTTGCCCGGCGTAGTGATTGAAAGATGGTTGAACTCGTTGTCGCCGCTTATCGTCGAGGTCTGGCCGGCGTTGTCGAATGACACTGTGGCCGTTCCCGGGTTGAAATTGCCACCAGTCCGGGTCCAGTTCCCGCCGACTATCATAGGTGTCCCATTGAGTATGAAGTCGCCACCTGAGAGGGTGAAGTTGCCTGTGACTGAAAGCGAAGTCGTCGCGATCGTGTTGAGCCATCCGCTGGAGCTCAGGTCCCCGGTGAAGGTGAAAGTCCCGCCAGCCACCGAGCCATTGATGCTACCGCTGTTGACAGTCGGGCCGGTCACGGAAAGGTTCCCACCTCCCATGCCGATCGTCCCGAGATTCTTCATCCCGCCGCCTGCGTTAACTGCCGCGGAAACGCCGGGAGCGTATGTCATGCCGGAAGGGATGAACAACTCGAAGCCGCTTGCGAAAGTCGCATTGCCTGCGGCTATCGTCACGCCGTCGTCGTCATTCGCGTCAACCGCGTCAACGAGATCGAGCTGGGCATTGCTTATCGAAGCTCCGGCGCGGTGTTCGAGAACCACCTTGCCCGTTATCAGATCGAGTCCGGAAAGGGGCGATGCACCGTCGGTGACAGTGATCGCCGATCCCTTCGCGGTTGAAAGCGCCGGTATGTATGCGGCGATCACGTCGCTGGCGACCGCCGTCGTGGTCAGGCTGTATTGCCCAGACGCATCCGTGAGCGGTGTGTATGGAAGCAGATTCCCGTTGACGGAGACCGAAACCGGCGTTCCAGCAGGCACTGGGATGGTCTTGGCGTCATCAGTGTAGACGGTTCCGGACACGGTGAAAGGCTCCGCTGTCTGCGGCCACTGGACGACCTCGTAGCGATAGGCATTGCCGACCGCGTTCGTCCCATCATATCTCCAGTATTCGATCGAATTGGTTCCGGTCAGTCGGACAGCGACCATCGGACGGACGAATTGTGTCCCCGTGCCGTTGCAGTCGTTGTTCCAGAAAAGCGACGAGTTGGAGATATCCGACACGGCTGGCGAGAAATTCAATGTCCCGGTGAAGGGAGACGTGCCCGTGCTAGTGAGCGTCCCGCTGCCGCGAAGCACCTTCATGTATGGGTTGTATATCACCCATGCTACGGAGTACTGCAGGTTTGGCGACGTGGCGCCGGTTTGCAGCTGGAAGGACAATTGGTTCGCGGCGGAAACCCAGACCTGATGGCCATATTCGTCGAGGCCGTGTATGGCGCCTCCGTTTCTCTTCTGGACGTGGACGAAGGCGTTCAGGGGCCCGACATTCGAGGCCAGCGGCTCGATCTCGACGGCGCCAGCCGCAGTGTATTGATGCTGGATTCGCTGGACTGTCCAGTTCGCGCCGGTGAATTCGACGACGGCATAGGAGACGACTATCGCGTTGTTGTTCTGGACACCGCGGTCAAAGCGAACGGTACTGATGTCGGGAAAAGAGGCGGTTACAAGGTTGCTGGCGTAGTTCGCTCTCGAATTCCTGTTGTCGTTGACTCCGGTGACAAAAGCGGCCAGCTTCGGCAAAGATCCTGCACCGGTCACTGGCTCTGTCTTGTTCAATCCGGCCGCCGCGAACGTGCTCAGTCCCTGGTTGCGGGCTATGAATTCATTCGGTCCGCCTGGCGCACCGATGTATTCGACGATCTCCCAGCAGACTCTTGTGGCGTTGGTGTTGTTCGCACGCTGGATGATGATCTGGGCCGTTCCGTTGAAACGGATGTTGGCGCAGACCTGCCGAGCCACCTGGTTGTTCGCACTTCCAGCCCCGGTGTTATGCGAATTCGTGATGCGCACGAAGGCATTGTTGAGACTTGCCGGAGCGATGAAGTCAGCCGGGGCGTTCAGAGTCAGAGTCGTGCTTCCGGCCGCTATCGTCGAGACGTTGCGCTGAACCTTGAATTCATTCGCGGCCTCCGCGAAATTCGCAAGGACAAAGAAGGACACTATCGAGGAGAGGAGAAGGATGCACGCGTTCCTCGATGAAAGACCCGAAATTAAGCGCCCAATGCTCATTTTAAGACGTGTTTTTCTTTTCTTTAGTAAACAATATATACTAAAAATTGAGAAAAGTCAAGAACGATTCTCAAAATTCTTCGGCATCTTATGAGCTCCAAGCACAGGATGCGGGTTCAGCGTTTGACTGTTCAGCGCTTGCCCGGTGTAGTCCCGGGGCGAAACGCGCTCGGGACGAAGACGGGTTCACCGTTCGCCGTTCAGGGTTGGGAACCTTGTCTGAGATGTGCTTATTTGACAAAGTGGAGGGATTTCGAATCTCAAATTTCGCCCGTCATGAGCCGTCTCTCCCGTATGGTGGGGCGAGCAAGTATCTCAAACCTTGCATCCCGTATCCTGCATCCTGCATCTATCACCTACGGAAACACGATGGAGTAGCAGAAGGCTCTTATTGCGAGTTTTTCGTCCACGTTGAGTTTCATGGTATTGAGAAATGCCTCGGCCTTGCCCAGATGCTGGAGGGCCTTTGTCTCGTCGCGGATATCCGTTGGGTCGAGTAGTTCCGGATTGGGGACCGTGTCCGGATCTATTCCTTTCGCGATTTGATACTTCTCAAAGAAGTATGCGTGGATCATGCTCATTAACCGCTCCCTGGCCATCACGTATTCGGACGAGATGGCGGCTTCGATGCGGTCGTCGAGACTATCGCGTGCGCCAGCCTCGAGCCCCTTTGCGTTTTCGAGCGTCCGCTCCCACTCGGCGCCGACAACCGCCTCGGCCTTCTGTCTGAGGCCGTCGAAGACGGCGCAGAGTCCTGCGGATGCCTTTTCGGCGAGGGGGAGGCCGGGGGATCCCCTTGAAATCTCCCGTAGTATCCCGAGCAGGGATTCCTTCTCCTCGAAGTCGTATCTCTGCGAATTCCGCAGGATGCTTATGCGCTGGCATCTGGAGCGGAACGTGGGCAGCAGTTCCGACGGATTTGCGGTGCAGATTATGAAATAGGAGTCCGGGGGCGGCTCCTCGAGAGTCTTCAGGAAGGCGTTCTGTGCCTGCGGCATCATGCAGTCCGCATCCATGATGATCCCTATCTTCTTGCCCGACTCGTATGCCGCTGTCAGATAGAAGAGCGACTGGAACCATCTCACGGAGTCCTGCTCGGTCTCGTCCTTGCCTATCTTGATCTTCCTCGACTTCGACGTGGGAAGCAGCGTGAAGAGCTCGGGGTAGGAGCCGTCCGCGATCTTCGCGCAGATTTCGCATCTGCCGCAGGCGTCTCCGTCGGAGCTCCTCGATTTGCAGGAGAGAGTCTGGGCCAGCGCCCTGGAGAAGCTCTGCGACAGACGTCTGTCGTCGCAGTGGAGCAGATATGCGTGGGCGATCTTGCCGTTTCTCACTGCGTTCCTCGGCGCGGCGGCGGCCGCCCCGAATTCGCTTTCAAAGTCCTTCAAAGGCATTCCGCACGGCCTCCCTGACCTGGTCGCGTATTTCCTCGATCCGCTGGAGAGCCGGGACCACCACCACCCTGTCCGACTCCCTGCGGGCTATCTCCAGGAAGGCCATCCTCACCTTCCTGTGGAACTCTATCTTCTCCGACTCTATCCTGTCCTCCACGAAGAGCGTCTCCTGGCGCTTGCTGGCGCGCTTCTCTATCTCCTCGGGTGGGAGGTCGAGGACGAAGGTGATGTCCGGCCTCAGCCCCAGCGTGGCGAATGAGTTGAGCCTCTCCACGAATGCAAGGTCAATGCCCCTTGCGTAGCCCTGATACGCAGTAGTGGAGTCGGCATAGCGGTCGCTTATCACGATGGATCCCTGGGCTAGCGCTGGCATTATGAATGTCTTCACGTGCTGTGCCCTGCTCGCCGCGAAGAGAAGGATCTCGGCTTCGTCCACCACGGCGTCGCGGCCTGTCAGATGCTTCACTATCTGGCGTATCTTCTCGCCGATCTCGGTGCCGCCTGGCTCCCGTGTGGTGACGACCGATCGTCCCTTCGAGACGAGGAAGTCCTTGAGGAGGCCTATCTGGGTGGTCTTCCCGGCGCATTCGGGCCCCTCGAAAGTTATGAAGAGCCCCTTGCCTTCCACATGTTTTTTTTTCATTGCCGCATCCGCGAATTCCGCTTCCCGGAATGGATAATTCCTGAAACGGCGTTAAGATATCGATGTTTTCCGGCCCCGGGGAGCGAGAGACGCCCGGCGGGAGGAACGAAACCTAGAATATTGGCATGGGAAATGTCGAATTCAAATCTTGAAAACGAAAAAATTCCGGGCCAGGCCCCCCTTCTCTGCCTGCTCTGCATCTGCTTCCTGCTCATTTATTCCATCCCCCAGCTTGGAGTGACCGAGTTCCGCTGGCGCAAGGAGGCGCTCTACACCGCCATAGCCGTCGAGATGAACTTCTCCAGGCCGAACACATCCGCCCACGGCGAACTCATCAGCGAGACTTACCCGCTCTTCCCCATGGCCGGCGCTCTGCTTCTCAAGGCTGGCGTCCCGGTCTCCGCCGCAACAAGGCTGGTCTCCGTGATATTCGTGGCGGCAATCTCCACCGGAATATGGATAAGCTCGAAGCGCGCCTTCGGGGTCAGGGCCGCCGCCGTGGCGACGGCGGCATTCTTCTCGTCGGTGGTTGTCATGGACAAGGGAATAGAGGGCTTCCCCGACACTCTCGCCTTCTTCTGGATATTCCTCGCATGGTCGGCTTGGTTCGCGCTCGGGATGGGGCGGGGCCGCTGGAGCGCGGCCTGGTTCATGTCGTTCACGTTCTGCGGCCTGTCCTTCTATACGACTGGCTGGGAGGCGCTATTCTACTTCTTCCTGCCGCTGATATTCCTGAGGAGGCCTCTGAGCATATGGTCGCGCATCAACAAGCCGGGTTTCTACCTCGGGCTTGCGGCGCTGGCCTTCTTCGTGGTCATGTGGAGTTATCCGAGGTGGATAGACGGCCACGACATCCCCTTCAAGAACATTGCCAGCGAGATAAGCGGCGGATATCTCATGCAACTTCTCCTCTTCCCTTTTGATTTCTTCCTCAGGACCTTCCCCTGGATATTCGTCGCCTGGCCCGTCTTCTGCGCCGCATACGACGAGATAGAGCCGAACCCGATCTTCTCGAGATTCCTCAAGACCATTTTCTTCACGCTCTTCTTCATCAACTGGATAATGCCCGAGAACGACCCGCGCAACTATTGCCTCGCGATGATACCGCTTGCCATCCTGGCCGGGTCGAGATACGGCATCCTGGCCGGCAGGCATTCCCTCCGCATCAACCGCATGCTGATCAATCTGAGCCGAATCGTGGCTTTCGCGGCCCTACTTTCGGCGATATTCTACCTGCTTCCGAAAGACGCGGTGGCCAAAATCCCCTTCCTCCAGAAAGGGCACCAGTTCCAGGCGGCCCACTGGAAGATGGGGCTGCTGCAATCACTGCTCGCGGTCGCCATATGCATATACATCGAAAGACTCCACTCCATGCGCAGGCTCCCGGCATTCAAGCTTCTTGTTCTGCTCTCGACCGCCACGATGGTCCTCTTCTGGGCTCTGCACGTGCCATACAGGGCGCAGGATTCGAGCCAGAGAAGACTTGCCTCTGATATCCGCAATGCCGTTGGGACTGACTTCAGCGGCGACCTTGTGATATACGAGACGGCGGAGGTCTCCGGCGACTTCTACGGGGTCATCGCCTATCTCGGATGCAGGGCGAGACGGCTCAAGGACGGCGTGGAGGACATTCCGCAGGCCCCACGGACGGTCTATCTGCTCAGCTCGGAAGTGCCTCTGATGCCGGAGAGGCTCTGGAGCAGGAAGTTGACCTTCGAGGGAAGACGTCGGAAATCATTCCTATGGGTTGGAGAGAGGGTTGAAAAGACCTCGAATAAAAAGAGAGACATGGAATGAATGCGGGCAGCACCGAAGAGAAACGAAAGAGCATATTCCTAGTCCCGGAGCAGGAACTGGTCGGATTCCTCGACGACAACGGATTCGAGCCGTTCAGGGCGAAACAGATCAGGAACTGGATATTCTCCGGAAAGGCCGGCGACTTCGAGGAGATGAAGAACATCCCGGCCCCGCTCCGCTCAGCCCTGGCGACGGCCTACTTCTGCATATCCTCCAAGACAGTCGCGCGCCACGACGATCCCCTCGATGGAACCGCCAAGATACTCGTCAGATTCGCGGACGGCGAATGCGTCGAAAATGCAATCATCAGATCGGCGGACAGAACCACCTTCTGCATCAGCTCCCAATGCGGCTGCCCCGTCGGCTG
>CAZGJP010000053.1:10997-12270 GCA_964526605.1 uncultured Lentisphaera sp. | reverse complement strand
TCCTGAGTTCCTTAAATTCGTCCTGGGCAAGATTCCAGCAGGCCGCCTGGCGACGCCAGAGGAGATCGGCGCGTCGGTCGCGTATCTGGCAAGCGATGAGGCGTCAATGGTGAACTGCGAGACGCTGTCTGTGGACGGAGGTTGGACCGCCTGGTGACCGGGCCGAGCAGCCGAGAGTCAAAGTGGAGTTGGAACTGTTTGATTCCATGGTTGGATAGATACTGGAGGAAATCATGCGATATGAAATGATGAGGCCGGGACAAATCCGGGAAGCCGTCAGGAACAAGCTGCCGCTGCTTATGCCGGTGGGGGTAGTCGAATATCACGGGTTCCATAATCCGGTAGGCACCGACGCCCTTATCACTCAGGGACTCGTGCATGAAATCGAACGTCGTGTTGAGTGCGTGGTCGCGCCGACCATGTTCTATGGCTACACCGGAGAATGGGCCGGAGGAGCCGAACTTGGGGAGATGCACATGGACGGCGAACCTCTTTACAGGTTTGTGAAACCTGTGCTCAGGGCGTTTTTCCTCCAGGGATGGCACCGCATCTATATCATCTGCCACCATCAGGGCCCGAAGGGTGTTACACATCTGGCATATCAGCGTGCGGCTACGGAATGCGCGATGGAAGCCGGAAGGGACAAATTCGGTGCCGGCTGGTGGCGCGCTTCCAAAGACGGTTTTGACGAACGAGTCTTTGAAACGTTCCAAGTCGTCAGCGACGATGAATATGCGCCGGGAGCAGGCTATGCGGGGCACGGCGGCAGGGACGAGACCTCTGCGATGATGCACTTCCATCCGGACACGGTAAACCTGGCAGAACTGAAACGCATGAAGCCATTGCCCTACTGGGCGAAAGACGCGGCAAAGTCAAGCGCCAGACGCGGAGGCGATATCGCAGAACGCCTTGTGGACGCATGGGTTGCGCACCTGGAAAGCGATAGATGATCTGAAGAATTCCCCTTGTGCAATTCCTCATGCAAATAAAACAGGATAAGACGGAAAATGGCAAATGAATCAGGCAATCCGATCGTTCCAAAGACCTATCGCTTCGGAACATCGGCGTACACCAAGTTTGGCCTCGCAGCACTTTTCGCATGGCTCCTACTGGGAAGGTTGGCATGAATGGGCGGGAACGCTTCAATGAAGTAATGTCCTATGGCAGTCCGGACCGGATACCCCTGCTCTATTTCGGAACCTGGCCGGAGACAAAACAGCGCTGGAAGGACGAAGGCTTCGAAGGGATGCTTGCGGAAGCTGGAAACGAAGGC
>CAZGJP010000053.1:9784-10987 GCA_964526605.1 uncultured Lentisphaera sp. | reverse complement strand
CCCCAGCTTCCTGAAATGGACACCGACTGGGAGGCTTCACCCGACGGCAAGGGATCCATCTGGGACAACCAAGGACTTCTGAACCCAAATCCGCGGCCTGCGGGAAATGGCGGGATAATTTCCGAAGATGCGGAGACAAGGACGGTCAGGACAGCTTTCGGTGGCATTGTGCAGGTCGGCAAATCCGGAAGTTCCATTTCACATACGATCAGGCATGACCTTGAACCTACACGGAAATCCTGGGATTTCTACAGGAAGTCACTTGACCCCGGGGACAAGACGCGCTGGCTTCCCGCCCACGAGAAACGGATAAGGACGCTGAACTCGCGCGAGCACATGACATGTTTCTTCGGCGGAAGTCTTTTTGGTCGCCTTCGCGATGCGCTTGGAATGGAGGCAATCTCCTATCTGCCGTTCGACGATCCTGCTCTCTACGAGGAGATGATTGATTTTCAGGCGGAATACTATATTGCGCTGAACAGGCCTCTGCTTGAAAAGGCATCTTTTGATTTTGCCTATATCTTCGAGGACTGCTGCTTCAACACAGGGCCTCTTCTTTCTCCCGACCTCTACAAGACCTATTTCGACAGGCGTTACCGCAGGATGATCGACTTCTATCACAAGATGGGCGTCAAATACGTGCTGATAGATTCGGACGGAAAGATAGATGATCTCCTGCCGCTCTGGCTCGACAGCGGTTTCGACATAATATTCCCGATAGAGGTCGGGACATGGAAGGCGGATCCGGTGAAGTTCAGGAAAAAATACGGCAGGCGCATGCGCATGATGGGTGGGATCGACAAGCATGTGATCCCCCGCGGCAAGAAGGCCATTCGCGCCGAAATCGAACCATTGAAGGACATCGTCGCCGAGGGAGGCTTCATCCCCATGCCAGATCACCGGATACCGCCGGACTGCTCACTGGGCGACTTCGGAAATTACATTGCAGTCTTCAAGGAGATCTTCGGGATACCATAGGACAATCGGGATATTACGCATGTAGTGCAGCAAAAAAAACGTCTGCTGCAGACAAGCCGATCGGAGAGGTCACTGGCCGCCAATGCACCATCGAGAGGATGCTCGCACATGGAATAACCGCCAAGGCCGGTGCGGAAAGATATTCATGAATGAAAGGTGACAAATGTCGAATCCCATCTTCACCTTGAAAGGCAAGGTTTCGCTTGCGACAGGTGCCGTCACGGG
>CAZGJP010000053.1:8083-9774 GCA_964526605.1 uncultured Lentisphaera sp. | reverse complement strand
CTAATTTGTACACATTGGGTAACCCACTTTAACATGTTATGGCAAGGTTTGCGTTGGCCATTGGCCGTCACGGGGGTTTGTCGGGGGACGATTTCAAAACTGCAAATGGATCGCCAACCCTGGCCCCCTACGGCCCCGCCTAGGCGAGGGTAGACCTCCGAGCCGTCTAGAGAGCCGCTCCGGAGACCGGCGCTCCTCAAATTCGGCAGCTTTGAAGTCGGCCCTGCAGATATGGCATACAGACTATTTATTGTATCATTTAAGCCATTGTGTTTTTTCAGGTCGGGAGTATTTTCCTTCCATCGAAATGGACGCAGCATGCGTGGCGCGCCCATGCCATTAAACAAGGACAAGGTGGACAATGACAACCGAGGCAGGCGACCCGACTGTTCCAAGGACCTATCATTGCGGGACACTGACGTACACGAAGTTCGGACTTGCCGCGCTTTTCGCGTGGCTCCTCTGGGGCGATTTCTGCTATACGCTGATGGAGACTGTCGTTCCGAGCATCGTGCCCCTGAAGCTGAAGTCTCTGGACTGCCCGAACTGGGCTATGGGCATGATCCTGACCACTATTCCCGGAATTCTTGGAATGGTGCTTGGTCCCTGGATCAGCTTCAAGAGCGACCGCTACCGTAGCAAGTGGGGAAGGCGCATCCCGTTCATCATATGGACACTCCCGTTCCTCTGCGTAAGCCTAGTGCTCCTTGGTTTCAGCGACCAGATTTCGACATATCTGCAGTCGAAGTCGCTATTCCTCCAGAAATTTACTCCGGCCACGATGACAATCGGAGTGATAGCTGTCTTCCTCGCCGTGTTCCAGTTCTTCAATGCGTTTGTCAATTCCGTCTTCTGGTATCTCTTCAACGACATAGTTCCGCCGCAGTTCCTCGCCCGTTTCCTCGGGATATTCAGGATAGTGGGGACAGGAGCTGGGGCCCTGTACAACTACGTGATCTTCCAGTATGCGGAAACCCATATGCGGGAGATATTCACTGGAGCGGCATTACTATATTTCGTCGGGTTCGGGATAGTGTGTTTCATGGTGAAGGAGGGCGAATATCCTCCTGTCGAAGGGGAAGATGAGCTGAAGACGAAGAAAGGCGCGGGACTTAAGATTTTTTTCAAGGAGAGCTTCTCCAGCAAGTTCTATTGGCTGGTCTTCCTGTTCTCCATATTCCAGAACGCCGGCACCAGCTCAATAGGGGGATTCTTGGTCTTCTTCTATGTTGACATGGGACTGTCGCTCGACCAGATCGGAAAGATGAACGCGATAGGAGGCATCGCGGGGCTTCTCGCGATGTATTTTGCGGCGATATTCATAGACCGCTGGCATCCCCTGCGGGTCCTTGTCTACTCATGCGTCTTCTCCTTCCTGGGCTACTTCATGAGCCTGGTCTGGCTATTCGTGACTCTTCCCGGGAAATACTTCTTCTGGCTCTGTCTCGGAGGAGGACTGATATCGGTGTTCCAGTCTGCACTTCTGGGAGGCTGCTTCCTTCCTTTCTACATGAGGGTGTTCCCCCAGTCAAGATTCGGACAATTCTGCTCGGCAATGTCGATGATCAGGACTGTCGTGTGCATAGGAACCGGAATGCTTGCAGGTCTTTTCATAGATCTCTTCAAATATCTCTACGGTGGCTCAGACTATGCCTACCGTTTCATCTTCATATGGTTCAGCGTGGTAGCAT
>CAZGJP010000053.1:0-8073 GCA_964526605.1 uncultured Lentisphaera sp. | reverse complement strand
ATATATACCGTCTTCATAATCATGACCTACCGCCAGTGGTATAAGATGGGAGGGGACACGCATTTCCATCCTCCTGCACCATGGGATCCGAAAGGAGTCGAGGAGATGCCGATAGTGCCGACGGTCGGACCGCAGTCGAGATGGTTGGACATCACCTTGAGGCTCTTCAACGCGATAATGTATGTTTCGGTCTTCGGAACGCCCGCCCTGATGTATTGGATGCACTACAAGCGCACGATGACCGCCTTCTCATGGCACGCATTCCTGCTGCTCCCCCTGTCAATAGCCGCATGGGGCTGCTGGCTGCTTGTCCAGAAGAGGATCAGGGCTGACATCGCACGTATCAATAGGAATGAAACACCACGCAACGGAATCCCGCACCACGGCGTCCTGCTGATAATCGCAATCCAGTTCCTGCTGGCTCTCGGGATATGGGCTGGCCAAGTGGTGGTCGCCGTAAACCTCAACATGGAAAAGGCCGCCATAATCTTCACTGCCGCAAACATCATAACCAATTTCATACTGGTCGGCAGCGTGCAGCTCCTGTGCTGGGTCGAGCGCGGATATTCCGTGAAGATAGACGAAAAGCGGGCCATCGAATGCGCCGGACAGCCCTCATGATGTGTGCGGGAAATATCATATAGGCTGTTTATTGTATCATATAGTCTATTGTGTTTTGAATGGCATGATATATTATGACTACTGCGAAAGGAGACAGTTTTCCATGAGCGCCAAAAACAGAGGAGATGGACGGATGAATCATTCAGGGATGAAATTAAAGGCTATCTTCCGTGCGATGCTGCCACTGAGTCTTCTTGTCTCGATTGCGCGGGCGGAGCCCGCCATGGAAGACCTTGAGCTTTCCGCCGAGGCAAGGACGGAATATGTGATCGTGAAGCCTGACGATCCTTCTCCGGTGGATGACTATTCGGTCAATATTCTTGCGGATGGGCTGAAGCAGAAGACGGGAGTTGCGTTCCCGGTGCTTGCCTCGCACGATCTGAAGGATCAGAAGAAAATATGCGTCGGGATCAGCACGGCATCCTTGAAGGATCTCGGCAAGGATCCGCTTGCCACGCTGAAGGATCAGGAAACCGTGGTCAAGAACATTGGTGAGAACATCTACATATATGGCAAGGGTGTTCACGGGAACATGTATGCCGTCGTCGATTTCCTCGACAACTCCCTTGACCGCAAATGGTGCGTGGACTATGAAAAAGCCTCATTCGCCAGGACTGACTCCCTTGTCCTGAAACCATTTGACAGGAAAAGTGGATTTTCGTTCGCATACAGGTTCCTCGGATTCCCGAGCGAGCGCAACTACCAGTACGGCTACAACGTCTCCCTGCCCAAACAGTTATGCAGGGACTTCGGACTTCCGGAGGGAACCATGCCGGCCTTGGACAATCCAGTATGGGTTCATACAAGCTTCCTCTACATGCCCCCGGAGCCAGGACGCGGGTTCGAATGGCTGAAAGACAAAGGGTATTTCAAGACCAACCCTGATTTCTACAGCATGAACCAGTCCGGACAGAGGGTTCCTGACCAGCTTTGCTACGGAAACAAGGGGCTCCGCGCAGAACTTACCAAGAACATCGTCGAGCACATCCATATCGTCAGAAAGAACAAGACCGACAAGCTTCCGATACTTATCGCGCTTGATCAGGAGGATCCGGCGACAGGCAAGATGTGCCACTGTCCGGAATGCATCGCCCTCGAGGCTAAATACAAGAGCAATGCCGGAGCCTTCTTCGATTATGTGATCGAACTGTGCGCGAAGCTGAAGACGGAACAGCCTGATGTCCTGCTCAAGACAATCGCTTATCGCCGGAGCCAGACACAGATCCCGCCAACGATGCCGGAGGGGCTGAAGTTCCCCGACAATGTCGTCGTGGTCTTCTGCGGAGTGGATGACGTGATAAACAAGACTTGGAACGATCCTGAGAACAGCGAAACTTACAAGGAGCTGCAGGGATGGATGAACCTGACACCCCATGTATGGGTATGGAGCTACTATCTCTACAGCGCAGCGCTCCTGATGCCATTCAGCAACTACGAGCGTATGGCTCTGGAGATGAGGATGATCAAGAAGTCAGGCGCCGAAGGCATGCTTTTTGAAATGTACCCGGAAGGCGGTTTCACTGATTTGCTGCAGTACATATACCTGAAACTTGCCCAGGACGTAAATTCGGACGTGAATGCGCTTGTCAAGAAGTTCTGTGAAACACAGTACGGTCCCGCGGCCCAGCTTGCGCAGAAGTACATTGAGGAGATGGAGGCCGCTTCCAAGACCGGAAACAAGAACATGTGGATAATACATTCCAGCGTAGACTTCGACGCTTCGTTCTCATATCTCACTGGGGAGAACCTATGCCGCTGGCAGAAATATTTTGAGGAGATGAACAGGATCGCCGGCGATGACATGCGGCTCAGAGATAACATAAACAGACTCAGGCGGAGCCTTGATCTTGCAACGATGGGCAGATGGAATTCGCTCGCAAAGACTTATCCGGACTACTTCAACGACTATACTGTAGTTAAAAACAGGATAGGGACAGTATGCGCAATCAGGGCGGGCACCCTGAACGACTGGGAGCTGAAGATCAAGGCTGGAGATGTGCACAAGCCGCTCCCCCCGCTATTCGACGGATTTCCCAAGGAATCGATTTCCGAACTCGTTCCCCTGAACACTGCGAACAGTGCAAAGGCCAAGTTCGTCCTGGATCCGGACGCCGCCTTCGGTTATGCCGCCACCGTAGACATTCCCGACATGCCATTCAACTTCGGGTTCCACCAGAACGACACGAAGAAGCCCGGCGCGGCGCTGAAGCTCATACAGAAAGACATCAAGCCCGGGGAATGGAAGCTCTACAACCTTGGGGAAATAAAGCTTACTCCCAACTGCATGATATGGTTCTCGAACAAGAGCTGGATGACCAATCTTGAACTCGGCGGCATCTTCAAGCCAGACTCGGAGAATTTGTTTGACGCATACGTCTCCCTTAAGTTTAAAGGCAGTCGATATGGGGGCGAGGGCGAAGACATGGTGCTCTGCGACAGGATAATACTTGTCAACAAAAGTTCAAAGAAATAAAGATTTCAAAAAGGAGCTCAGATCATGAACAGCAAGATGAAGACAATCGTATCGTGCGGAATCGCGGTGATGACGACGGCCGCTTTCGGACAGAATCTGCTCAAGTACGGTGACGGCGAAGACGAACAGGCAGCAAAGTCATGGAAGGGGAACACGGTGCAGAGCATCGCGGACAAGAAGTCCGGCAACGCATGCCTGGCTTCCTCGTTCAACGACAGGAATCCGGCCGTATCGCCGGAACTGGTTCCGATAGATCCCGCTAGGCAGTACAAGATAAGCGGTTTTTTCAAGGTGGCAGACAAGGACAAGAGACTCAAGCTCGGAATCTGGGTTGAGCAGTATGATGCCAACAAGGTGAAGATTGATCCATATTCGGTATGCCCGGCGGCCGGCGCCACATTGGTCCCGCTCGCAACTCCAGCTAAGAACGGCGACAAAGTCCTTACGCTTCCGATGGATGCAACATGGAAGATGAACAATGTTTTCATCTATTCGGTCGTCTTCAACGCCAGGGAGGATTTCTCGGACATTCCAAATCCTGATTTCGCGGCGGTCAAGAAGATTGAAGTGAAAGGGGCGAACGTGGAAGTCGAACTGGTCGAACCGTTGGCAAAGGATTATCCTGTCGGGACAAGACTACGCCTCCACCGTTATTTCGACGAGCCGAACCTGAACGATACGGAACTAACCCCGAATGAATGGAACGAGGTCTCGTTCCTGATGAACGGCGAATCCCTCCGCGGCACACCTGAGGAAGGGAAATTCTGGAACGGCGCGAAGTTCATAAAGGTGGTAATCTTCTGCACGGCTTTCGACGGTAGCGTCCTGCTGTTTGACGATATCAAGGTCGAGGAAGTTAAATAAGGGGGATTTCATGTCACCTTCGTCCAAGTTCGCATCGCCTCCGGCATCCGCTTGGCTTGACGCCGCATCATGCGGAGCCTCCGGATCCGAATACCAGTGCCGTAGCACGGCAAGAAAAGGTTCGAACTTCTTCGAAGTTGACAATCCCGGGGATTTCCAGATCGGACAGGAAGTCGAGGTTTCAGGATGCAATATCCATCATTATGGCACGGTCTATAATGAGAAGGAACCGTACTATGGCAGGAACATAAGGCCTATCGAGGACGAGATTGAACTGAGGGGGCTGGAGAAAGGCAGGGCCTGGCAGACCTTCATTGTTCATTTCACATCCTCAAGTCCCGTGAAGTTCAACTGGATGGCAGTATCCCCTGAATACCAGAAGAGGACAACCACCCATCCTGTCCTGAAAAGGCATTGGGCATGGAATGAGGAAAATCTGAAACTCCCGGAAGGCTGGATGCGATTGACTGACGGCGTGGAGATCCTTTTCAAAAAGAAGGACTGGCTGCCGGGTCAGTGCATCTCCTTCCATGCGCGCAACCGCCTGATCGCAAATATTGTTGACATCCAGGGAAAGAAACTTGTGCTTGACAAGCCCGCCGGATGTGATTCCAGAGATGCTCTGCTGCGGCACCATGACCAGAGGGCGCTGCAGTCGGCTGTTGATCGCGCGATAGCGGAAAAGAAATCTCTCTTCTTGCCGGCCGGAAGATACCGTCTGGACAGCGGGCTGTGGATCAAGAATGTTTCGCTGAGGATGGAAGGCGCGCATATGGACAATACAATCCTCGATGTGAGCGAAGCGCACACAGCTGTGTTCTGGATTGCCGGCGGACGCGAGGTCGCAATAAGGAATCTGGGCATGACCGGGCATACAGGCTTTCTGGAAATGCCTGCAAATGTGGAGTTCTTCACCGCCACCGGCCACCCCTTCTATCCAATGGCAAACCAGCAGATGGAGGTGAAGGGCTGTGCGGCTGCAAACATCGTCGGAACGGAGCATCTGCTATTTGAGGATCTCAAAGTTTCGAGGATGGCATCGGAGGCTTACTATCTGCACGGTTCCGACCGTTATGGGACAAAGCCTTATGTGCAGTTCCAGCATGACAAGATGCCGGAACTTCAGAAGCAATATACCAAATCGTGCGTCTTCCATCGCTGCCACGCCTACGACTGCGGATTCAACATATTCAACAACAACGACCATGCCGAGAACACCGAGATCCTACACTGCCATGTGGAGCGCGCAGCCAACTTCTGCGAGAACCCAAGCCGATTCACGCGGATCATAGGCAACTATGTGAAGGACGGATGTTCCACAAGCGTGCATCTCGGAGCCCGGCCGAAGCAGGACGGAAAATTCAGGAAAATAGCCGGAGCGCATGCGATCATAACGGACAATGTCTTTGAAGGCGGAACCTATTCCGGCGGAATCGCAATCGGGAAGACGGCGTCAAATGTCACAGTAGCGAACAATATCTTCGTCGGATTCAGCAAGGAGACAGCTATTTGCATCTGGGGCGGCGACCGAGTGATCGTCACAGGCAACCATATTGATCTCACAAGAGTTGAGGACAATCCCGACAACCAGCGCTGCGGCGTCTCGATAGAGACGTCCAATGTGATTGTTTCCAACAACCAGATCTACGCGGACGGGGAAATAGCGGAGAAGGCCACGGGAATCAACATAGCGGACCATGTTGTCAATATAAGCGTCCACGACAACATGATCGAGAACTGCAATGACGGCCTGGTGTCTGGCGCAAGGATATATGTTCCGAAAGGGGGCAAGGGCTCCTTCGAATTCATGCATACGGAATCGGAAATCCTTGAGATAGAGGATTCTGTCTCGTTCCGATGCAAGCCATTGCCTCCCCTGTGCAAATTGGGGGAATCGGGAAACAGATGGAAACTAAAATGGATTTCTGGAAGGAACAAGGGCAAGGAGACTATTGCCAGAAAGGTTTCTCCCGACGGACAGGATATCATCATTACATATTCCGCTGCTCCCGACGGACAGCAGATTGTCCTGGAAAAGAAATTATCCATGAAGAAGGGCGACAGGTTCATTATTTATCCGGCAAGATACAACTGGCGAATACATGGCAATACCATCGTCAGTTGCAGGAATCCGTTTTCGTTTTCTCCGCCAGGGGCGGACAATGATGTCTTCGTGAAGGAAAATACGTGCAGACAAATATCTTGTAGAGAGCCGAGAAGTTTGATATAATCACCCATAACCTTTGGGGGGAGGAAGATGAAGAACATGAAAGGATTTGCAGGGACGAAGAGATTTACCCTAATAGAACTGCTGGTAGTCATTGCGATCATCGCAATACTTGCGGCATTGCTGCTTCCAGCCCTCAAAGCAGCTAAGGCGATGGCGTTGCAGACACAATGCCTCAACAATGTCAAACAGAACGGGTTGGGTGGATTCCTGATGTATGCCGAGGACTACAATGAATATGCTCCGACTTTCTCAGGCAACTATGTATGGCCCGCATACTACGCTTGGAATCTAAACCATAACGGCCAGACATATCTCGACGGCTGGGGGATAAACAGGCTTGGATTCGGCTATATTAAAACATACTCCCAGTTCTGCTGCCCTAGCGCCCCACCCTACACAAAGGAAAATAAAGCCCTCGATGATACCGGATATGACATAGCCGAAAGATGGGGCGTTTATGGCGCCAGCGGATTGGGCGGCAAATTCCTTCCTGACGCCTCGAGAATACCGGAAGATCCTTCGAACCCCAACGACACAACATGGTATGTCAACCTGAAAATAATAAAAGAACCCACCAACGCCTTCGGAATAGGGGATGACATCAATTTGAACCATGAGCAATGGGGACATCCGTATATGACCATCGATGTCCGGACCACAATTTCAAATATACATTTCAGACATGGAAATGGTGCCAACATCTGGTTCTTCGACGGGCATGCCAGTTCAACCGACATGGAAGGACTTGCCAATATAGCAAAGGCAAACGGCGCGGGTGTCGGCACTTTGATCTACGGTGTCAGAAAAAATTTCAGCCAGAACACCACGCAGGTCAAGTGAAGCTATCCTCCTCGGGGATGGGATCGCCCGGATTTCCAGCGCCTGCAGAACTCTCCAGCAGCCCCATCGGCCGGACAGAATCCTCCAGCATTTGAGATTCCAAATGAATCAGAATGCGTGGAGAGGCATGAGGATCTCCCGGAAGGCAGTTCACCCGGATATTGCATCTGATATGCGATTGATGCAATATCCATCCCGGGCGCCTATCGGCCCCCCGATGCTCTGACGAGACCGGGGTCTTCGATCCGGTAAACTTTGCCACCTCTAAACGCAAAATTTAGATTCATAGACCATGCCCGCCACATATTACCATATAAACTATTTATTGTAGCATATAAACCATTGCATCGATGGAAAGCGGCGTTAATTTAGCTCTCAGAAAAAAAGGGAATCATGTGGGGAATGCAAATAACAATCAAGGGAGAGGATACATGAAAAAGTTGATGTGGGTGCTGTGTTCGGCGGTTCTCTTCATGGCGAACGTCATGCAGGGTGCAAATGGTCCGGGAGAAGCGGGAAGACAAATTCCGGTTCCGGTGGATGCCTCGGGAAACTCCAGCGGATATGGATACTATGTCTTCCTGCCTGCGGGATATAATCCGGACGACCTGACCAAGAAATATCCTCTCGTCATCTTCAACCACGGGGTAGGCGACTGTGGCGACGGGACAGCAGCCCAGCTACCCCGTATTTTGAACTGTGGCGGGAGCGTCCCGGTTAATATAGCAAATAATATAAGCGCTGGCCGGGTCAATGATACTGCTACATATCCTTATCTCGGAGCAATAGTCGTATCTCCACAGCTCATCGCCTGGGAGTGGCAAGGAGACAACGGCAGGAAGAAGTATGCCAATTTCGTGAATTTCATCAAAGCCAACTACAGGGTCGATACCGACAGAATCTATATGACCGGTCTGAGCATGGGGGGTGGAACAACTTGGATTTATGCGGCCTATAATCCCGGTGTTCTCGCTGCAATGTTCCCAATATGCGGCGCACCACAGCAATGGCAACCGGAAAACACCATGATCCAGAATCTTTTTAA
>CAZGJP010000052.1:0-12357 GCA_964526605.1 uncultured Lentisphaera sp. | reverse complement strand
GGGAAGTGGGGGAATGGTACCTAGGGCCCGGCGCAACCGTAACCCCCGGGGTTGGGGCCAAAAAAGAGCAGGCCCACCCGGAGATGTATGGGGAGAGGTTCGACATTCCCGAGCCGGACGAACTCATATTCATATCCTGGTTCGAGGGCGGCGAGGTCTTCAGGAGCGGATGCTGCTGGAACCGCGGCCACGGGAGAGTGTTCTACTTCCGTCCCGGGCACGAGACCTATCCGATCTACCACGACAAGCAGATAATCAAGGTGATATCCAACGCCTGCAAGTGGGCGGCCCCGAGGATATTCATCGAGGACAAGTGTCCGAACATCAAGACTCCCCTCGAGAAGATAGCCCCCAAGAGCATTGATTTCGGAAAGGCAGGAATCGTCCAGGGCTGACTATGAAGAGTCTGACAAGCCGCGAGCGCATGGGGAGGGTCTTCGCCCATCGCGAACCCGACAGAGTCCCCTTCATCGACATTCCGTGGAGGGCGACTCTGGAGAGATGGCAAAGGGAAGGCATGCCGGAAGATGCCGACTGGCGTGCGTTCTTCGGAACCGATCTTGTCGAGGGAATCGGGGTTGACAACAGCCCGAGATATGACGCCTGCGTGCTCGAGGAGACCGATGAATACAGGATAGTGAAGAGCGTCTGGGGTGCGACGCTGAAGGACTTCAAGCATTCCGCGAGCGTTCCCGAATTCCTCGACTTCACGGTCAACTCCCGGGAGAAGTGGGAGGATGCGAAGAAGAGGATGACCCCCTCGACGGACCGCGTGGACTGGGATCGTCTCAGGAAGCACTACAGGAACTGGCGCGATGAAGGTCGCTGGATCAGGGGAAATTTCTGGTTCGGATTCGACGTGGCGCATTCGTGGATGGTCGGGACGGAACAGTTCCTAGTCTGGCTTGTGGAAGACCCGGAGCTCTGCATGGACATCTTCGGCACTTATCTCGATCTCGACATCGCGATGTTCGACAAGATATGGGACGAAGGCTATCATTTCGACAGCATCTCCTGGCCCGACGACATGGGCTTCAAAGGAAAACAGTTCTTTTCCGTGGACATGTATCGGGAACTTCTGAAGCCATACCACAGGAGGGCAGTCGAATGGGCGCATTCGAAGGGCATCTTCGCTGAGCTTCATTCGTGCGGAGATGTCAATCCTTTCATTCCGGAGTTCATTGACATCGGGGTCGACTCGTTGAATCCGCTCGAGGTGAAGGCCGGGATGGATCCGGTTCTTATCAAGAGAAGATATGGGGACAAGCTGGTTCTCCACGGCGGCACCAACGCTTTGAACTGGGCGAATCATGACGTGATAATCGAGGAGATCAGGCGAATAGTTCCGGTCTTGAAGGATGGTGGCGGCTACATCTTCGCCTCTGACCACTCCATCCCATCGGACGTGGGAGTCTTGGAGATGAGGGAAATCGTGAAGACGCTTGAGGGAGTCGGAAGCTACCGCTGAACAAGTAATTTAAAACTACCAAGGAGACAAGCATGGGCAAGTTGAAGGTCGGGATCATAGGGCTCGGAATGGGCGGGGCGCATGTCAACGGATTCAGGACGCATCCGGAGGCCGAGGTCGTGGCGGTCGCGGACACGGACGCGAAGAGGCTCGAGGACAGAGGCAGGAAGGAATTCAAGATTCCAAACTGCTATCTCTCCGCCGAGGAGATGCTCAAGAAGGAGAAGCTGGACATCGTCAGCGTGGTCACGCCGAACAAGTTCCACAGGCCGCTGACGCTTGCCGCGCTCGAATCCGGCGCGCACGTCCTCTGCGAGAAACCGATGGCGATGAACGCGAAGGAGGCCGAGGACATGTGCGCGGCTGCAAAGAAGGCGAAGAAGAGGCTGATGATAAACTTCAGCTTCAGATTCAGCCCGCAGTCCTACGCGATGAAGAAGGAGATAGAGACCGGGGCGCTCGGCGACATCTATTTCGCCAGGACCCAGTGGTTGCGCAGGAGGGGCATGCCCGGTTTCGGCGGCTGGTTCGGCACGAAGGCGCTGTCGGGTGGCGGCCCCCTGATAGACCTCGGCGTCCACCGCCTCGACCTCGCCCTCTGGTTCATGGGCTATCCGAAACCCTCATGGGTGATGGCCGGAGCATACAATCACATCGCGTCGAGAATCGCCAAGGAGCAGGGCAAGACATACGATGTGGAGGACTTCGCCGCCGGATTCATACAGTTCAAGAACGGTGCAACCCTCGAACTGGAGGCATCCTGGGCCGGAAACATCAAGGAGCGCGAGCTCATGGAGACAAGACTGCTCGGGACAAAGGGCGGAATGCTCCAGCGCAATCTCAACGAGGGATACGACTTCGAGGCCGAATTCTATCTCGAAAAGAATGGATGCCAGTATGACATGAAGCTGCATCCGCCGGTCCCGGCCGCGCACTGCTCCATGTATCACTTCGTGGACAGCATAGTCGCGGGCAAGCCGCACACCGCCACAGCCGAAGAGGGATTGACGGTGATGAAACTCCTCGACGCAATCTACGAAAGCGCCGCGAAGAAAAGACCGGTCGAGATCAAGTAGGAAACCGCTTGAACTGGGGCAGCCCCGCTGCGCGGATGCGGGGCGTCTCCTTCGATGCATACCCGACGCCACGGCTTTCTACCTTTGCAATCTCACTATCCTGAATCCGATTTCAGGCTTCGCTACCCCTGCGTTGATGCTGCCGCCGAACGACAAATTCGCTCCGATGGTCTTGGTCAGCAAAGGACTGTTGTGCGAGGAATCCTCGCAACGGAAGGAGCCGCCGCGGGCGCATTCGAATATGACCTGCGCGTCCCGCCCCTTCTCCTTCGCGGTCTTGCTCCCGATGGTCCATTCGAATACGTTCCCCGAAAGATCGCAGAGCCCTGTAGCAGACGGTTTCGTCCTGCCGACAGGATGAGTGGTCTCCCCGCTGTTGTCCTTGAACCACGCCACCTCCGTATCTATCTTGTCGCCGCCTGGGAACTTGCCATCTCCGGCGATCCGCGTCCATTCGTCATTCGTCGGCAGGCGGTATCCATTGGCTTCCGCGTCAACCACGATGATCCTGTTGAGGAGCCCCACTAGCTTGGCGTCATGCACGGATCTTCTGCTTTGAAGGCCAAGAGCGCGGCCAGGATGGACTATCCTAAATGGCCTGCTCCTCTCCTTGTCCGTGTAATAGCATGGCTTGAGGCCGTTCATCTCGGAAAGGGCATTGCACCAGGCCATCGCGTCAAACAATCCAACCGATGTGACTGGTTCGTCAGCAGTGTGTGTAGCGGGCTCGATATCCCACTTGATGCTGCCCATGTCGCCGTCCCAGTCGAAACGGTAGCCGTTCATCTCCGCCCAGTTGAATACTTTCCTCCACTGGGAATACGATATTTCCGTCTTCCCGGCCTCAATTCCATCCAGCTTCACCATATCGATGCGTGGCATGGCGTCCGATGGCGAAACTGCTTTTGCCGGCCTCACAATCTCCTCCTCCTCGAAAGACCATGCGGGGATATTCCCAAGACTCCAGCATCCCTTGCGGGCCGGAAAGTCCTTCTCGAAGGTTTTCGTTGCCCCCCCTTCGTTCCTCACCGGACGGAAACCGATGGAGTAGTGCCCGCGCGAAGGAATTTCGCCAAATGCCAGAAGAGAGCCGTTGGAGGTATCTCCAGGATATCTGAAATCCCCGCCTAAAACTGTCCGGGTCCGCTGCCTTTCAGGATTGAATTCAGAGCCTTTCACATCCCAGACATATTCCCAGACGTTCCCCGAAAGTCCGCATAATCCGTTACGTTCCTCCTTGCTGCTCCCGACAGGAAGCGTCTTCCCCGTCTTGGTGCCTCCGGCCACGAATTCGCCTCCGCATGCGTCGCACCACTCTCCGGCAGTGGGAAGCCTGTAGCCGTCGGCATCGAACCTCATGAAGACCGCAGGCATCCTCGCTGATGCTGTATCCGCCGACCCGCTCCGGTCCCTGACCGAACGGAGCACATTCGCGAACGAGGCATCTGCATAGTAGCATGGAACTCTTCCTTCGTATTCGGATAGTGCGTTGCACCATAGGACCGCATCGTGCCAGGTGATTCCGGTCACCGGTTCCGCCGTGGAATGTCCGAAATCGTCGGCGGCCGACGACCCCGGATTGCCATCCTGGATGAAATCATATCCCGGATGCATGCAGTATTGATTCCTGCTCGCCCATTTGTAGATTCTGGCCCACTGGGAGTAGGAGAGCTCGGTCTTCGCCATGTAAAGCCCATCCCTGCCTTCCGAATTTCCACGCTTTATCATCGGAATGTTCCAGCTGGGCTCCCATGGGCGGTTGACTACCGCGTCCATGCCGAAACCATACCATTTCAGCCAAAGACCGGTCGGCGAATCGGAGCCATGCTTAGCGACCATCCAACCCGCCGCGTTCACGTCCTTGAAGACATGGGGGGCAAACCGGGCCTTCGAGGGATCCCATTCGAAATCCCAAGGCTCCTGGGGGCTCCATTCAGCCCACTTGATCTTGAGAGGGCTTATCTCGAAAAGCGTCTGCTTCTGCGGCTTGAACGATTCCTCCGCCACGAAGAAGCGCTCACCGTCCCGCACAAAAAAATAAACGGCCTCCCATCCCCTCCATAGATCACGCGGGACATCGTCCACGCGGGTCAGCGCATATGTGTCCTTGAATTCCGCGACAGGATATGTCCGGGAGAGATACACGGCGATTCTGCTCCTGTCCGAGAACGTCACCTTGTGCTTGTCGCCGCCATTGATGAAATCCGGCTTCAGCCACATCCAAGCGCCGAAGGCCCGGATGGAGTTCTCCCTGGATTTCAATGCAAAGCCCATGTAGTTGAAATCGTCGAAACCGTCGTGGTCGATGTTCACCCCTCCCTCCGTCCAGTGATGCTTGGCATCAGGGGTCCGGTATGCGAGAGTCATCATCCCGCCGTAGATTCTAGTGCTGTTGCCGCGGACATTGTATTCCGGCGCCGACGGACTCAACGGAACGTCAAGGCTGAACGGATGCCCGATCCGCCAGATATCCTCCCCTATCTTCTCCGTAGTCAGTTTAAGCTTTTCCTGGCCGGAACGGTATTGCGGTATGCCCGAACCATACCAGCAGAGATCGTCGCCAAAATCAACTACCGGACAATCCTGGGCGAAGGAAGCAATGGCGAAAAGACAAAACAGCAGAGTGACAGAATCCTTCATCCGTCTTTCTCCTTGAAATTTCACGGGTAGAAGTTGGTCGGGTTGAAATTGTCCGAGTTGTCCAGGGTGAAGCCCCTCTGGACGGGAACCGAGAGATAGGCGGAATAAGGCGAATCCACGTGCCCATCATAGAATAACACATTGGGACGGCGTGAATGGCGGTATGCCAGATACTTGAACTGAACGAAGCCGTCAATGTCCATCTGCGGCGATGCTCCGGCAGACTCGAGCGTGCCGCATATCTGCGCGGTCAGAACTCCAGAGTAGGACTGCGACATGATCGCCACATCGCCCTCCAGCACAAGCCCGGAGAGACTGGAGACGAATGGCTTGTTCTTGACAATGGAGCCATTCGCCTGGGACTTCTGTCGAAAGGTGGACATTCTGGGAACATAGGCCGTGCCAAGCCCACCGCTCAGCGGCGAAAATTCGCCATAGCTGAAATATAGCGCCGAGTGGTAGGCCGTCCCGTAGAACCAACCCATGCCGAAAGAATCCCTCCTGGGCAACTGTGTCTTGGCAGATGGGCAGAGAGTCTCCTTGCCGTCCTGCTTGAGATAGGTCTCCCCATCCGCCAAAACATAGTTGAGACCATAGACCGACGAGTCGAACCACAGATGGTCGTCAGAGTCGGTGGCGTAGTTCATCGCCGCAAGCCCGATCTGCTTCAGATTGCCCTTGCAGATTGCGGACTTGGCCGTCTCCCTGGCCCTCTGGAGAGCTGGCAGCAGTAGCGATGCGAGTATTGCGATGATGGCAATAACCACCAGCAGTTCGATTAGAGTGAATCTTTTTTTCATATTTCAAGCCTCCGGCACTTGAAATTGGATTACTACCATTTATCCTTATTATACCAATATAAATAAAAAAAACAAGTGCTTGCGTAGTGATATATAAAAGATAATCTAAAAATTATACCAATTATAAAGTGGTATAAAAAATGGCAAGATACAAGAACTCTTCGTCGGTAAGGTCATATGTTACGAACCTTCTCAGGAGGGAGGTCTCCAACGGTATCTATCGTGCCTAGTAAAGGCTTCCCGCCGAGAGAAAGCTATGCGAGAGGCTATCCATATCGAGAGGTACTCTACGGACTGCGCTCGTTTCGCTTTCCGAGGAAGGGCTTTTGACCGCCTGCTGGGGAAGCGGATGGAAGGTGGCCGGACTGAAGCCGGGAGGACATCCGAAGACCGTGGCCGTACTCATGCCCGAAGGCCCCTTCAATCTGGAGATGTACAAGGCGATAGCGGTCGCCCTCAGACCACATGGATACGGAGCGGCATATGTGCCTGTCGGAAAGATAATGGAGAGGCTCGGGCATGTCTCGGACTACTTCGATGTGAGGAGGGCCACGGGAGTGATCTTCGTCAGCGGGGTCGGCATAAAGGACGCCATAGTCCGGGAAATGCAGGACGCCGGTCTCAAGTTCGTCTGTCCGACCTATTCGGCAAGTAGCGACAAGTATGACTCGGTGAGCATAGACAACGAAAGGGGCGTGCGGATGGTCATGGATCATCTTCTATCATCCGGACACAGGAACATCGCCTACGTGACCCATGATTTTCCGGGGGATCCAAGCTTCGCCACCAAGAGATCGGCCTTCGTAAGATACATGGAGGAGAAGGGGCTCAGGCCGCTGACAATAGATGTGGAGGAGGACTACTGGTTCTATCCCGCAACCGAGAGGTTCATCGTGAAAAAAATCAGGGAACTGAAGCCCGGCCCCGACGCGCTTATCTGCGGGACAAGCTATTTTGCCGGACAACTGCTGGTGTTGCTCCACAGGATGGGACTTGGAGTGCCGCAGAAGCTCTCCCTCGCAATGTTCGGATCGACATATCAGGTGACATACCCCGGACTCGAAGGCGTGACCTGCTACGAGCACGACCCCGACCTGATCGGCAGGGTCGCGGTGAAGAGGCTTATGGACAGGCTCGAGGGAGGCGACGATTCGCCGCCGTCGCTTATGGTTCTTCCCCCAAGATTCAGACCGTTTTCGTCGACATCAACTTCAACGGAAAAACAACGTTGAACGGCAGAATTTCTGGCTGGTGGCAAAAAAAAAGCCGGCGCAGATCAGCACCGGCTTTTTTCTTTCCATTTTCCTTTACGATCAGTTCTTCTCGAACATGGCCCTGATCTGCCTGCCGACCACTTCGACCGGATGCTTGCCAAGTGCTTCGCGCTTCGCCTTGAGGTTCGGAGCGCCGCTCCTGCTCTCCCTGAGCCACTTGCGGGCGAACTTCCCGCTCTCGACGTCGGCGAGAGCCTTCTTCATGGCCTTCTTCGTCTTCGCCGTGATTATCTTCGGCCCTACCTCGTATTCACCCCATTCGGCGGTGTTCGATATGGTGGCGTTCATCTTCTGTATTCCGCCCTCGTAGATGAGGTCGACTATCAGCTTCATCTCGTGGACGCACTCGAAGTAGGCCATCTCGGGAGGATATCCGGCCTCGGTGAGAACCTCGAATCCGGCCTTCATGAGTTCGACTAGTCCGCCGCAAAGCACCGTCTGCTCGCCAAAAAGATCCTCATATGTCTCCTGTTCGAAAGTGCATTCGAGGCATCCGGCCTTGGTGAAGCGCATCGCCTTCGCCATCGCGAGCGCAATATCCCTGGCCTTGCCGCTGGCGTTCTGCCTGACGGCGATCAGCCCCGGAACTCCGAAGCCAGCCAGATACGCCTTCCTCTCCTCGGAGCCCGGACTCTTCGGGGCGACCATGATCACGTCCACGTCCGCCGGAGGCGCTATGGCCTTGAACACAATGTTGAAACCATGCGAGCAGCAGAGGATCTTCCCCGCCTTCATGTGCTTCCTGATGCTCTTGCGGTAGACCTTGCCCTGGAACTCGTCCGGAAGAAGGATGTGCACGATTTCCGCGACTTTCGCAGCCTTGGAAATCTGCATCACCTTGAATCCATCGTCCTTGGCCCTCTGCCAGCTCGGATTCGGCTTGTCGTTCAGCGTGTCGGTCTCGCCGATTATCACGTCGACGCCGGAGTCGCGCATGCACAGCGCCTGCGCCGAGCCCTGGTTGCCGTAGCCTATCACAGCCACTGTCTTTCCGTCCAGAATGCCCATGTCGGCATCGTTGTCGTGCAGGATCTTCACCATTTTCGTCTCCTTTTATTTTCCTTTTTTATCCCTTATGAAATTCTCGAACGACCTGTCCCAGCTCTTCTCGGCCTCGTCGCTGAACGCGCAGGCGGGAAGTTCATTCATCGCCAGATGGTAGTGAATGCATGCGCAGCAGTTGCCCTTGCGCTCGCAGGGCTCGTAACTGCAGTTGCATTTCTTCATGTTGCCACTAAATTGCTCGCATTTGAAAGACACGGACGGGCTCCTCTTTTCTTCAACAGGCACGGTTATAGGCGAAAAAATCGTTTCAAAGCTGGTCGAAAGCTACAAATCAGGCAAGGCAACTTGCTCCATCGAGGGAAAAATAGCATGCCCCGAAAAAAAGAGCTGGCTGGAGATTGACTGCAAGCCGCTCTACTTCTTCAGGAACTGGGACGAGAGGAGACTCCCCTCAGAAGGAGGAGCCGCCTTCGTATTCCACGATGGATGCAACCTCAATATCGTCGCAGTGATGGAGGACAACGATGTCTTCTCCGACGCAGGCCCCTCCAATGACAAGACCTGGGCCAAGGGCGACGTCCTCGAACTCTTCATACAGCCCGGCGGAGGGAGCAGATACTACGAACTGCATGTCGCCCCGAATCTCGCCACACTCCAACTGGCCATTCCAGACATCGAGGATATCAGGGCCAAGAAATACCAGTTCGAGGAGCTCTTCTTCGACTCCGAATCCGAATTCGGAGCGGACAGCTTCACCCTCGGGGATTTCAAAGGCTGGTGGGGACTCATCTGCGTGCCGGCAAAGAAAATCGCTCTCAATCTCTCCCACGGAAGCTCCGCGAAATTCGCAGTCTGCAGATACAACTACTGGAGAGGAAGGGAAAAACCAGAATGCTCCTCCACCGCCGCTCTCTCGAAACTCAGCTTCCACGCACCGGAAGAATGGCAGACAATGCAGTTCTGAAAAAGGAAAAAGACACAGGATGTTTACCCGCCCTCTCCACAGGAGATCTGGCGGGCAAGATGGAGGATGACAAGTGCTTTGCGCCGTCCTCGGCGCAAAGATGTTTGCGCGGAACCCCATCTTCGTCCCGGGCGCATCTCGCCTCGGGACTACGCCGTGGCAGGCCGTGCAAACTACTCTCAGGTGATGAGCGAAGCGAATTTTTGTGCAGGGAAATTCACGAATATCTCGCGGGAAGCTACGTCGTTACCAAGAGGCCAATCGAAACATCCGACGATATGAGCGGTGAACACTGAACGTGCAAACGGCGAACGTATGAACGAAAAGGCAGGTGGACAATGGCAAGCGACGATTTTTCCAATGCGATGAAGAAGGCGGCGGGAATCCTCTCCCGCAGGATGCATTCCTCGTCGGAAATGAGGGTCAAGCTGTCGAAGAAATTCCCGCCGGAGACCGTCCGTGGAGTCCTCTCCGAGCTAACCCGCCTCTCATACCTTGACGATGCGAGATTCGCGACAGCCTACGCCGCCGAATTGAAGTCCAAGGGCCTCGGCAGGAGGATGATTGTCTGCAAGCTCATGCGAAGGGGGATAAAGGCCGAGATCTGCGAGAAGGCCGCCCCTCCAGACTCACCTGAGTCCGAAAAGGCCCTCGCCATGGAATTCGTCTCCTCGCACCTGAAGAGCCTCTCGCGCATCGCCGATCCCCGGAAGAGGAAAGAGAAGCTCTTCCGCATGCTCAAGTCGCGCGGGTTCTCAAGCGATGCCATATTCGGGGCAATGGGGGATGAATTTATTTCTACCACCACTAACCCATTTTTCTCAGGAAAAACGGGCTAAAGTTGTAAACTCCAACACCACACCGTTTTCCCCCCGAATGCAAAGTTTTGAAACCAGATCGAGTACTTTGCGCCGCATGCCACGGCGTAGCCCCGAGGCGAGACGCGCCTTGGGCGAAGACGGGTTCTCGGCGCAAAGATGTTTGCGCGGAGACCGCGCAAACTACCCGGACGGCGGGGGACCGCCGTCCCTCCCTGGCCCGTTTGGATTATTCCTGCGTCCTGAACAGCCACCATGTCCTTGCCGTGGCGAAGGCGGTGAAGAATACTACGAGGGAAATCATCGTGTAGATGTTTCTGGTCCAGAGTCCGGGAAATTCCGGAAATGCCGAGTTCGTTATCTGCAGGGCCGATGCGACCGGGTTGAAGGAGAGTATCAGAAGGCCGGTCTCGGACGATATCTTGCTCTTGAGTATGAGCGGGGCGAAACTCAGGACGCAGATCGAGGCGGTGAGGACGTAGGCGACCGCCGTGGCGACTCCGGTCTTCCTCGCCATCGAGGACGCGAAGAGGCCGGTGCTGAGAAAGACCAGCGCGCTCAGCAGAAGCAGCATCGTCCATATGCCTATGCGCCTGTATGTGTTCCACAGTTCGGACCACCATTGAGCCGTCTTCGCCTTGCCGAGCACCTCCGACCACCAGGCCCCCCCGAGGATGGAGCTCTCCGGAAACACGTTCTGCTGCTCGAGGAACGCCATCGCGAAGAGCACGAAGAAGCTGCTGACCAGGAATATCATCGCGTAGAAGAACGTCGCCTTGAGCTTGCCAAGGACGACCGTGAGCGGGGAAAGCGGCGTCATCCTGAGCATCACGAACGTGCCGCTGGAGATTTCATCCGTGATGAGACCGCTGCTGAGCCCCGGGGCTATCAGCGCTATGACCCCGAGCTGGAAGACTATCGCGGCCATCCTCACCGACTCCGGCCTGACCATGCTGCCGAACTGCAGCGCGACCAGCGTCATTATGACGAGGCTGAGTATGAATATCGCCGCGACGGTCCTTATCACGAACTTAGGATTGCCGAATATCCTGCTCCTGAGCTCCGCGACGAAGACCGGATTCGAGAACGACGATATGTTCTTCTTCCTCTTGAGCGGATCTATCAGGTAGAAAGGCCAGGTGAGCTTGCGCTTGACCAACTTCCTGAAGTCCGTGTAATGCTCGCCCTTTCCGGCCTTGGTCTTCGCCGACGGGCGGAATATCGAGCGCTCGAAGACCATGAAGGATGTCACGGTGAGCAGCGCCGCAAACGCAAGATGCACGGTGAACGGATTTATGGCCCCCGTGATCGCCACCCTGCTCGTGAGCGTGTAGGCCTCGGGATAGAGCAGATAGAAGACCGCGTCGTAGGGGCTGAAGGACCTGATGATCTGGAATACCCCCTGCAACGGGGGCAGAAGGTTGCTGAGCAGAGCCGATGGCAGCCAGCTCGCCGCCGCGAAGATCGCGATCGCGGAGTAGTTCATGACCACCGCCGTCGCCGTGCGCTCGCACAGCGAGCTGCAGGCCAGGCCCACCACACCGTAGCTCAAAGCCGCGAGGAACAGCACGAGGAGGATCTTCGTGAGGAGGATGTTGCTTATCCCCCCGGTGAGGGAGCATACCGCCGCTATCGGAGTGGAGAAGAGCACGACCAGCAGCAGCGATATTATCGCGGAGGAGAGCTTGCCCGACATTATCTCGAAGGGAGAAAGGAGCGTCACGAAGAGCGACGCGAAAGTGTTGTTCTCCTTCTCCGAGGTTATGGATGCGGCCGAGAAGGCCGGCGCCATGAGCAGGATCAGCGTGAGGTTGATGCTGAAGAACATGGAGAATATCTGCTTCCCGCCGGCCGACGCCACCGAGTGGACCCCCTCCGAGGGCCAAAGAGCGATCAGCGTTGCCGACAGGAAGGCGAGATAGCCGCAGATTATGACGTTGTTCGCCAGAGACCTCGAAACACCGCCGAACTCCCTGGCGAAAATCGGATTCTTCCACAGAAACATCTGATCAGGCCCTCTTCGTGATGTTTATGAACACGTCCTCGAGGTCCACCTCCTCCTCGGAGAACCAACGCACCACAACCTTGTTCTCGACAAGCAGGCGCAAAACGCTTTTCACCTGTTCGCGCGCGCCGGTGAACGTGCACTGGAGAACGTTCTGCTCCAGCATCTTCACGCTCTCCACACAGTCTATGCGCTCGAGAATGCTCTGCGCCTCCGCGATGTCGGAGTCCACCGTCACATTTATGATTATCTTCTCCTGCAGGCTCGCGCTTATCTCCTTCACCGTCCCCTGCGCGAGCAGCTTGCC
>CAZGJP010000051.1:0-12384 GCA_964526605.1 uncultured Lentisphaera sp. | reverse complement strand
GATGGAAAAAATAGTAACTCGCCACTCGACGATAATGGACAAGTTCGATCCGGAGAAGCGCATCGGACTAATCGTGGACGAATGGGGGACATGGCACAAGGTCGAACAAGGAACAAATCCTGGTTTTCTATATCAGCAGAACAGCATGAGGGACGCGTTGGTCGCTGGGATACACCTAAACATATTCAACTCACATGCCGACAGAGTCCGCATGGCAAACATCGCCCAAACCGTCAATGTCCTGCAGGCAATGATCCTGACAGACGGACCAAGGATGCTGCTCACTCCTTCATACCACGTATTCGAGATGTACAAAGATCACCACGACGCGGATTCCCTACATCTTCGCTCGCAACTCGATGACTACGAAATGGATGGGCGCAGCCTACCTGTGCTTAGCGCATCGGCGTCCAGAACCCGCGATGGGGAGATTTGCATGACCATATGCAATCTAAACCATGAGTCGAAGGCGGAGATCGAATGCGAAATAAGAGGAGCCGCCATCTCGCGGGCAAAAGCAAGAATCCTCGCATCAGATTCGCTCAACGCACACAACAGCTTCAATGCTCCATCGAGAGTCGTGCCTCGTCCGTTCGAGGAATTCCGCTCGAAGAGGGGGATTATAGCCAGCGAGATTCCACCGGCGTCAGTCATGGTCATGAGCATTTCATGAAAACGTCCAGGCCTAACATGCATTCCATATGCTGAATTCCAGTTTTCAACATTAAAGCGGAGACAAGGTGATATTCAAACAGGAAGACAAGCGGGTGCTAAGAAAGCTTGCGGAGAAGCTGAGAGCATTTTCAGGACTTGAAATGATGAGGGAGCGAGAGGAGCGATGGACGGCTCTCAACGACTTGCGCTGTCCGGCTCCGCTGCTCCTGACGAGCCCCGAGGGCGCCTGGAGGGAGATAGACATGGCTTTCACGCTCGAGTGCGTGGATGAGCAGGCCAGACGCCTCGAACTCGATTTGAGACGCAGGATATACAAGCACGAGATGATCGGGGACGACAGCGTGATCGCGCCAGTTCTGGAAGTCGGATGGAATATTTCGGACGATGGTTTCGGGGTTGAACTTCGGAAGGAATCGTCCGACAGTTCCGGTGGCTCCTACAGGCACATAGCGCCGATAGCCAGTGTGGATGAAGGATTGCGCAGCCTCAAGTTCAGGAGGATAAGCGTGGACAGGGATGCCACGTCCAAATGCCTGGAGGCCTACAGTGATGCAGTGGGGGACATTCTCGACGTCAGGATAGGCGGGCAGTATTTCTGGACGACCGGTCTGACCTGGACGGCGATCGAGCTGATTGGTCTGGAGAATCTCATGTTGTGGATGTTCGATGATCCCGATGGTCTAAGGATGCTGATGAAGTTTCTTTCCGACGAGATGTCGAACTACATGGCGCAGCTTGAGAATCTTGGCTTGCTCTCATACAACAATGGGAACAATCTGATAGGCTCCGGGAACTGGGGTTTGACGAGCCAGCTTCCCTCCGGAAAGCATCCTGGCGGGAACCCCGTCCGCCTCAAGGATCTATGGGGATTTTGCGAGTCTCAGGAGACCGTGGGTGTTTCGCCCGGGATGTTCGGGGACTTCATATGGCCCCATCAGAAGCCTTTGATGGAGAAGTTCGGCCTGACCTACTATGGATGCTGCGAGCCGGTGGAGGAGAGGTTCGAATACATCAGGACCGTGAAGAATCTCAGGTGCATTTCCGTCTCGCCATGGTCCAATCCGGAGAAGTGCGCCGAGCTATACGGCCGGAACTATGTCCTCTGCTGCAAGCCGAATCCCGGCAATGTGTGCGTGAACTTCAACGAGGCTGAGATAAGACGCGAAACGAGGCGGATACTTGATTGTACGCGAGGCCTCAACGTCATGTTCATTCTCACGGACACCCACACGATCAGCAATGCCCCGGAGAGGTTTGGGCGATGGTGCCGGATAGTCCGCTCGGAAATAGGATGTTGAAGTCTCGATCGCTTACGCTACATGCTGTCGAGAATGGTTATAAGATTTTGTATTCTCCTGATATTTTTGCATTTTTCTTGGCGTGCAGGGTGATTTGCAGATATTCGTCGCCAAGCCCGCTCTTTTCCACGATGCAGTTTGCATGCATAGTTCCCTTCAGCGCGGAGGGAACTTTCAAGATCAAGCCCTGCCTTGTCTTTGAGACGAGCTTTGCTTCGAACGATTTTTCATCCCAGCTAACGGAAACAGCTATCCCTCCACGGCATTGGATGTTTTCCGCCCTTCCTTTCTTCCATTTTTTAGGTATGGCCGGCAGGAGTTTTATGATACCCGGTGCGGAGAACACCAACATCTCCAAGATAGCGGCGGAGATGCCGAAGTTGGCGTCAATTTGGAACGGAGGAGTGGTGCTGCCCCAGTACATGCTGAGCCCCTGTGAGCGCCAGTCGTTGTGATAAGTGAAAAGGTTCTGTCCGAGGCATGAACGACAGATGAGTTCGATGCAGTCAAGCGCACGGTCGCATCTCCCGAGCCTGGCTAAAACGTTCGCCATCTTGGCAAAGGACCATCCAGTCTGGGAGGTAAGCCCCACCACCAGACGTTTCTCAATGGCAACCTCGAATGCCCTGAAAAGTCTTTTGTCTTTCTCCTCGTATATCTCTATCCCCGGAAATATCGGATAGATATGGCTCATGTGCCTGTGATGATAGTTGTCATTGAACCCGGGATGCAACCATTCCGTGACCGCTCCGTCATCGTTGATCTCGTATTCCGGAAGTTTTGCGAGCATTGATTCCCAGCGTTTCACTCCGTCGTGCTCGATGTCCAACAGTCTGCATGCCGAACAGAGATTGGTAAGGAGTTCCTTCGCAATGGCGATGTCCATCGTGGCATTGACCGTAAGCAGGCATTTGCCGCTGTCCAATGGAAAGTTCTCCGGTGAGAGCGAAGGCGAGAAGACCAGCCTTCCATCTTCCCCCTCAGTCGCAAAATCCTCGTAGAAAAGCGCTGCATCCCTCATGAAGGGCACGGCGCGCTCTTCGAGGAATTTCCTGTCCCCCGTGAAAAGGTAGTAGTCGTGGAACAATTGCGCAAGCCAAGCCGCGCCGGCTGTCCAGGCTGTCCAGATTCCTGAGGAGTAGAGAAGCCCGTGCGTCGTCTGGGCGATTGGCGCGAATGCTCCGCGGCATCCGTATATCAGCCTGGCGTTTTCCCTGTAGTCATCCAGCATAGACTCATAATAGTCGAAGTATGGCATGGTGGCCTGAGCCATGTTGCCAGGGAGAGCCTGCCAGTAGTTCATCTGTATATTGATGTCGTTGTGGTAATCGCTATCCCATGCTGGCTTATAGTCGCCGTTCCAAACACCCTGCAGGTTTGCCGGAAGTCCGCCTGGGCGCGAACTTGAGATGAGGAGATAGCGCCCATAGTTGAAAAGTTTCAGGATCAATTCCGTCGGCACTTCGCCGTCGTAGCTGTCTATGAGAAGTTGTTCATTTGAGAGATTCAGCCCGGTGACGCCATCAAGTTCGAGCGTCATGCTGTTGAAAATCTTTCTGTGGTTGGCGGCATGTTCCGAAAATAGTTGTTTGTAGTCCTTGGGAGTTTTCTTCAACTGCCTTTTGATGCGCTCCATTGCTGGCCGCGGCTCCTCGAAGACGAAGGCCTTCACGATCAGCAGGAGCTTGTCGGCACCTCTGATCTGCGCCTTGCCTTCGTGGCATGACAACTTTCCTCCCGTTGTTGAAATCATTCCAGTGCCGCCGAATGCCGAGCTGTTGCTGTTATATTTCGCCGTGAAAGATATCAGTCCGCCGGCGGCGGAATTGTTCCATGTGAATGGTAGCGCGAATCCGGTGGAATCGGTGCCTGCGCCCATGGAGCCAGATTTTTCAGACGCATGCGCCGCGAGCCAGATATCGCAGGAGACAGCCTTCCTCTCGGATGCCGAGATTTCAAGCACTACGGCATCGATCTCCCGGGAGACGAAGAGGCGTCTGTGGAAAACTGTTCCACTGTCGGTCCAAGAGACACAGGCTTCCCCGGTCTCGAAGTCTAACGTCCGGCTATAGTCCCTGAAAGCCCCGGCCGTAACTGCGTCTATCTTAATGTCCATCAGCGGCTGATAGGGTGCGGGACGAGTTTCGCCCTGGACATTCTCCGCAAGCTTTCCCGAGAAGAACTCCAGTCCCTCCTGATACTGTCCACGTGAAAGGAATCTGCGGAATTCAGCGAGGTGCCGGCTCGTGTCCTTAAGTATAGGTCTCTTCATTGGCAGGAAGAGCCTCTCATGGTTCACGATTATGCATTCGTTTCTGATATGCCCGTGGACAAGCGCTCCGAGCGAGCCATTGCCGCATGGCGTGGCATCCCTCCAATCTACGGCCGGTATCTTGTTCCGCATTCCTATTGATGTTTTCTTCATGGTCATCTCTTCGCAAATGATTGTATCGTATCGACTAGCGCGGGGATATTCTCGATGCCCCTGCTGAAACATGCCTTCTCGAAGGCGCTTCCGACTTGGATGTTGAATGGGATGCATCCGCATCCATCGTGTCCGATGGCGGCTTTCACGGCATCTCTCTTGTTCATTTGTCTCCTTTTTTATGAGGTCGGGATGAATTCCGGCTATGGCAGGCAACGTCCTGGATTGTTCCGTTCTTCCTGCATATCCGGATAAGCTACATCGTCTGGCTATTAAAGAAAGCGGAGTTTTTCAAGGAGCTCGTCGGCTTCTTCCGGGGATGGCTCGACGAGTTAGGTGTTATAGCTGGAGGGGCCAGCGAAAAGAGTTTTGCTGTTTTGCAATTGCCTCTGGGTATATTTTATGGTTGGAAATGAGGATTGCAAGTTGTTCTTGAATTCACCCCGAAACGTGTTAGAATATCCCGAAGCAAAAAAGGCGTTGGATCATGAATCTGGAGCGCGAGCATTGGATCGGACGAGAATAAGATGAGCGATCTTAACGCCAGCATCTTCCTAGCTCTACGCTATCTGCGGCCGAGGCTGAATGCGCCTTCGCTGATAAACATACTCTCGACCCTCGGGGTCGCTCTCGGAGTGGGGCTTCTGATAATAGTCATAGCGGTGATGACGGGCTTCACGGACGAATTCAAGAACAAGCTGCTGAACACGATGGCGCATCTGCACGTGCAGGCGCCTGGCGGGGGGCACCTGTCGAATCCCTCCAGCGTGGTGAAGGCGGCGGAGGGGCTTGGATTCAAGGCGTCCCCGGTCGCGAGCCGCAACGTGCTCATGCAGTGCAGGGACAGGCTTCTGCCCAAGCTGATGATAGGGATTGATCCATCCGGGGTTGACGCCGTCATACCCATTGGCAGCTATCTGCGTCACGGGACTATGGCGCTGAAGAGGAACCAGGTTCTGATAAGCGAGCAGATCTCGTCGGAGACGGGGCTGTGGCTTGGGGACAAGGTTCTGCTTCATTCGCCCTCGAAGCTGACGAAGATGGTCGAATACGATGCGGAGGGTGGTTTCAGGCCTGCCGCCGGCAAGGTCTATCTGCCGTCGGAGTTCGAGGTGGCCGGGATATACAGTTTCGACAAATACGACTTCGACAGCGCTGTGGTTTTCGCTGAGCTTGATTCGGCGGACGAGCTTTTCGACATTCCGTGGGGGGCTGCGACGGCGGTCTACGTGACGATTCCCGATCCGATGAATCCGGAGTCCGCGCGGCGTGCGCTGGAGGATGCGCTTGGCGGCGGATTCCAGGTTTTCTCCTGGAAGCAGATAAACAGCCAGTTTCTTGGGGTTCTTGCGGTGGAGAAGACGATGATGTATTTTCTACTGATATTCGTGGTGGTGGTGGCTGCGTTCAGCATATCGGTTTCGCTGATCACGTTTGTCATGAGGAAGATAAGGGAGATAGGCCTTCTGAAGGCGATGGGTGCCTCGGATTTGATGATAGCGGCCGTCTTCACGATGAAGGGTGTTGTCGTTGGCCTGATAGGGACGTTGGCGGGGACGGTCTTTGGTATTTCCGCGGTCGCATGGAGGAACGATCTGATGTTTGCGCTGCGCAGGTTGACCGGGATAGAGATATTCCCCCGGAAGTTCTACTTTTTCAGCGAGCTTCCCGCTGCGGTCAAGGTGGACGATCTTCTTGTGATATGGGCGCTTTCGATGGTTCTCTGCGTGGCGGGATCGCTGATACCTTCGGTCGCTGCGGCGCTGATACAGCCTGCCAAGGCGTTGAAATACGAATGAGGTGGTCGAGATGGAATCTGCGGTGAAAGCCTGCGGCATAGTGAAGTCCTACAGGATGGGGAGCAATTCGATAGACGTGCTCCGCGGGGTGGACTTCGAGATGCGCAGCGGCGAATGGATCGCCCTTCTCGGCTCGTCCGGGAGCGGCAAGACGACCCTGTTGAACATCGTGGCCGGGCTGGAGAGGCCGGATGCCGGAACATTGCACGTGGACGGCGTGGACACAAGCAGGAGGAGCAAGCCGGAGCTGAACAGGTTCAGGAGGAGGCATATAGGCATAGTCTTCCAGGCCTACTATCTGGTGCCCGAGCTGGACACCACGGAGAACGTGATGCTGCCGGCGCTGGTGGACGGGAAGGGCAGGCGCGAGGCGAGAAGCAGGGCCGAGGAGCTGCTCTGCATGGTCGGGCTGAAGGAACGGATGAGGCACCGTCCGCTCGATCTTTCGGGGGGCGAGCAGCAGAGGGCGGCGATAGCCCGGGCGCTTGTCAACAGCCCGACGATGCTCCTGGCCGACGAGCCGACTGGCAATCTTGATTCACATACGGGCGAGCAGGTTCTGCAGACGATTTCGCTGATGCGCAAGGATGGGCTTGCGAAGACGATACTGATGGTGACGCACAATTCGGAGGTTGCGGCTCTGGCCGACAGGACTGTGCATCTGAAGGACGGCGTGGTGCTGGAGAGCCCTTGACCTCTGGTGCAGCAAGTTGTATAATTAGGGAAAAACTGGCGGGGACGAAGATGCTTTGCGAGATATGCGGCAAGAATCAGGCGACGATACACATACAGGAGCTCATCAACTCGAAGAAGAAGGTGCTCCACATATGCAAGGTTTGCGCGGAGGGCAAGGAGGCGGCGAAGGAGATGCTCAGCGGTATAGACCTCGCCCAGCTCATGCTCAACATCAGCTCGGAGCTGCCCGGACCGGCAATCCAGAAGGACGAGTCCGCGAAAACCGCGGAGTCTCCTCCGATGAAGTGCCCCTCGTGCGGATGGGACATAGTCCGCTTCACCAATGCCGGCAGGCTTGGATGCTCGGACTGCTTCAAGACCTTCAGGCCGATACTCGACCAGGCCATAAGGAACATGCACAAGGGCTGCATGCACGTGGGGAAGAAACCCGGTTCGGCGAAAGGTGCGTCGCGGGATAGGATGTCGCAGGTCGTGGCTCTACAGAAGAAACTCGAGGACCATGTGCGGCGGGAGGAGTACGAGAAGGCGGCGCAGACGAGGGACAAGATAGCCCGGCTCAAGGACTCGTTGAAAAACAGAAGCAGAGGCAGGAAGGATGATAAGCGGCAATCCGATTGACAGAATATTGAAGACGAGGGTTGGCTGGCTGGCGGACAGCGGTCCGGACGACGACATAGCCATCAGCTCGAGGATACGTCTCGCGAGGAATCTGGCCGGGCACAAGTTTCCGCCATGCGCCGACCCCGCCGAGCACAGCTCGGTTGTCGTGATGCTGAGGGACGTCTGCGAGGCGCTGCCGGCTTTTTCCGAGGACTTCTTCGTCCGGCTAGACGAGTTGTCCCAGCTTGACCGGCGAATACTCATAGAGAGGAGGGTCGTGAGCAGGGACTTCGTCTCGAAGCAGACCCCTTCCGCGCTGGTGATGACGGCCGACGAGTCTGCCTCGGTGATGATCAACGAGGAAGACCACATGAGGCTGCAGTGCATACTGTCGGGGCTTCGTCTTGGCGAGATATGGGAGAGGATAAGCGAGACGGACGATCTTCTTTCCGAGCACATAGCCTTCGCCTACGACGAGGAGCTTGGCTTTCTGACTTCGTGCCCCACGAACATCGGCACCGGGATGAGGGCGTCGGTGATGCTCCATCTTCCCGGCTTGGTGCTGTCCGAGCAGATAAACCAGATGAAGCAGGCGATAAACAAGCTGGGGCTTGCGGTGCGCGGGATATTCGGGGAGGGCACCGACAACGTGGGCAACCTCTACCAGATATCGAACCAGAGCACTCTTGGGGAATCGGAGCAGCAGATAATAGAGAAGCTCGACACGGTGATAAAGCAGATAATCTTCCACGAGAAGAGCTGCAGGACGAAGATGCTGGATAGGAACAGGAACTTCCTCATGAACCATGTTGGCAGGGCATACGGAGTCTTGAAGCATTCGTACATCATATCGAGCCAGGAGGCGCTGAACTCGCTGTCGGCGCTGAGGCTCGGGGTGGACATGGGCATGTTCAGCTCTCTGGACATACACACGGTGAACGAGCTGTTCGTGCTGGTGCAGCCCGGCCATCTGCAGAAGAACGCCGGGAAGCAGATCGAGAACGCCACCGAGAGGGATGTCTTGAGGGCGGCGTTGATAAGGGAGAAGCTCAAGAGCGTCCGGACGGACAACAAGGGCTGAGGGGGTCTCGTGGAGCTTTTTTCCATATTGTCGCTGGCCTTTCTGGAGACGACCTTCATATTCGTCGGGCTTCTCATACTCCATGGGCTCCGCAAGCTGATCGGATCGGCGTCCTTCTACATAACGGTAGGCATGCTGTTCATATTCACCCAGCTTGTCACCGCGACGGAGCTGAAGGTGATGATGGGAATAGACGGAGCCGACTTCTACATAGCGCAGAGCGTCCTGTTCCTGCCATATCTGGCGGCGTTGCTGGTCATTTACGTTTCGGAGGGGACTCTGGCTACGCAGAGGCTGATAATCGGGGCGATGGCGGCGCTGGGCTTCTACGTTTATCTTGCGCAGATAACTGCGGTGCAGTGTGGCTGGGGCGGGTTCACGCTGTCACAGGGGGCGTCGGCGGACTCCTTCGAGTATCTGCTGCGGAACAGCAGGAGGATGATGACCGGCTCGATAATCGCGCAGACGCTTGATCTCTTTCTGATACCGATATTCTTCCAGCGTCTGAGGAACATGAACTGCAGACTCTTCCTCTGCGTGCTCTTCTCTCTTCTGCTCACGCAAATGGTTGACAGCGCGGTTTTCAACACGATATCGTTCTGGGGCACGCCCCAGTGGTGGCTTCAGATGAGATCCTCCTACATCGCGAAGGCCGTCTTCACCGTGTGGCTTTCGATAATAGCGACGATATACCTCAAGCGTATAGAGAGCGAGGCTCCCGGGCAGGGCAGGGGGGCGCTGGACATAGTCCTGGCCTTTGTCGGCAACTACGGCAACTTCGAGGCGCTGAAGCAGAACCTCCGTGAATGGGAGGGCAGATACAGGATGCTTGTCGAGAACGCGGCGGACATGATAATACTGTCAGACCAGGACGGCAGGATACTTGACGCGAATCCGACGGCGGGCAGGTTGCTCGGCATCCCCCCCGAGCGGATCGCGGGCAGGAATGCAGGAGAGCTTTTCCGCGATTCCGACGGGAGGAACTTCACCGTCTCGGCCTTCATCGCCTCGGGGGAGAATCCCAGCAGGCCTTTCGAGCTGCGCGCCTCCGATGCGGCGGGCGGAGCGCTCGAGCTGCAGGCGGTGGTGAACTGCGTGCCCCACGAGACGGAGACTATCATCGTTCTGGTCGCTCGCGACGTGACCGAGCAGAACAGGCTGAACAGGGAGAAGAACGATCTCAAGGAGCAGCTTGCGCATGCGCAGCGGCTGGACTCGATAGGCAAGCTTGCCGGCGGGGTAGCCCACGACTTCAACAACTACCTGCACGCGATACAGGGCAATCTCGACATACTCCTGCTCATGCACGACGTGAAGGACGAGAAGGTCCTGCGCCACCTCGAGAAGATAAACGGGATTACGGAGAACGCCTCCAGGCTCACCCAGCAACTCCTGGGGTTCGCGCGCAAGGGGAAGTACAGGGTCGAAACCATAGACATGTCGAAGCTGCTCTCCGAGACGGTGAACCTGTTCGCACCGTCCTTCGACATGGAGGACAGCAGGGTGGAGTGCAGCGTCCGGGAAGGCCACTTCATGGCCAGAGGCGACGCCGTCCAGCTCAAGCAGGTTTTCCTGAATCTGCTTCTCAACGCGAAAGACTCCTTCGACGGGCTATCCGGACGCTCGAACACCATCAGCGCCACGCTGTCCGAGGCGGAGGACTTCAAGGATATTTTCGAGGAGTCTAAAAAGGACTCATCTTTGTCGCCGAAGGATTTCATGGCGGTTGCCATATCCGACAACGGCTGCGGGATGGACAGGGATCTCCTGAACCGGATTTTCGAGCCGTTCTTCACGACGAAGCCGACCGGGAAGGGGACCGGCATGGGACTAGCGATGGCATATGGCACCCTGAGCAACCACAACGGATGGATCACCGTCCGCAGCGAACAGGGAAAGGGGACTGTCTTCCACGTCTTCCTGCCGAAACTTAGGGATTGTTAAATAATAATTGCTACAATTTGGCGGGAGCACCAGGCCATCGCAGACAAGGAAAGACGAATGAGCATATTGAAATATGTGAATGAGGAACGACGCAGTATCCGATGGCCTGCCGCCCCGCCCCGAAGGGCTGGCGCTCTTCCGCCTTTTTCCTGCGTCACTCAATCGTTATCCCGATGCGAGATCGGGACTCCTCATTCGTTCCCATAATAGCAGCCAGCAAATGTAGCCTTATTATTTAACAGTCCCTTAGGGGGGATGGCAATCAATCGCGATGATCGGCAGGACAGCATTCAATCCGTTTTCAGGGGTCAAGGGGCGGGTATTCATAATGTCGCCGGCGAGACCGCCGTCCAAGGCGAAGATCGTCAGGGCCTTGAGGCTTTTCGACGAGACCGGGCTGGACTACTCGCTGTCGAAGAACATCTTCGCATGCGGATCGTGCCCGGCGTTTCCCATGTCGCCGGATCTCAGGGCCGCCGAATTCAACTCGGCTGTCGCAGATTCCAGTGTGGGGATGATACTATGCGCAAGAGGTGGCTACGGGACTTCCGACATGCTGCCGCTGATAGACTGGGAGGCTCTGAGGCGTCGCAGGACGATTGTCATGGGCTTCAGCGACATAAGCGCTTTGCATCTTGCGATGATGAGGAGGAAGGCCGGCGTGGCGCTTGCCGGGCCGATGCTTTCGGACATCCCGGAATCGTTCAAGCGGAACTACGCCGGGCTCAGCCTTGAAAAGGCGATCTCGGGGGATCGCAGCGAGCTGGACATTTCCAGATTCCGCGAAATTCGCAGTTTGAAAGCCGGCTCCACGGAAGGGGAGATCTGCGTTGCGAACCTGACGGTTCTATCGTCGATGATAGGGACCGGCTTCATGCCGTCGCTGCAGGACAAGATGCTCCTGGTGGAGGACTTGAACGAGCCCTTCCACAAAATTTACCGTTACATATCGCATCTGCGGCTCGCTGGCGTCTTCGACGGGATTTCCGGACTTCTTCTTGGCGACTTCAGGAACTGCGGGAGCAGGCGCGATCTTGGCGAGCTCTTTGCGACTCTCGCAAGGAGCCTCGGCGTGCCGGTCCTCTCGGGAATTCCCTTCGGGCACATCAAGAGGATTCTATCCATCAGACTTGGGACAATGGCGTTGTTGGAGAAGGGCCGGCTCTTGCTCCGCTGATCGGGCAGCATTTGATTTTTCCGGAAGCGATGATAGATGATATGGGATGAGGGATACAGGATGCGATATGCGGGAAGAGAATAAAATGGAGGATTCGGAGCCGGGGCGGCGGAGCATACTGGCAAGGCTGCTGAAGCTTAGCTGGCGCTACAGGAGCGGCTGCCTGAAGACCATCGCCATACAGCTCGCCCTGCTGCTTTCCTCCCTTTCCGGGCTCAAGTTCGTCGGGCTCGGGATAGACTTCATACGCAAGGCCCAGAATCCCGAATCGCCGGATCCGAGCTGGCCTTTCGGCTTCGAACCGCCCGGGAACTGGACATACCTGCAGACACTGCTGCTCATCTCCTCGCTCGGAGCGTTCTTCGCTTTGTTCCAGTACCTGCTTAACTACATGGACAAGATGAACAGGGCGAAGTTCCTCCAGAAGGGGCTTGTCGTGGATCTCCGTTCCGCGGTATACGACAAGATGCAGAGGCTGAGCTTCCGCTTCTACGACTCCCAGACCAGCGGCGCGCTGATAAACCGCGTCACCAGCGACGTGCAGTCGGTAAGGCTCTTCGTGGACGGAGTTATCATCCAGACTGTCGGCATAACCGTGTCGCTCTCGGTCTATCTCTCCTACATGTTCTCCATGAATGTCCGGCTCACTTTGGCGTGCATGTCCACCTTCCCTTTCATATTCTGCGTGT
>CAZGJP010000050.1:0-12536 GCA_964526605.1 uncultured Lentisphaera sp. | reverse complement strand
TCGGCTCCATCGGGACTTGTCGTTGAGCTCGGCCAGCGAGATGGTCTCCGTGTGGGTGCCATAATCCACCAGAGTGAGCTTTGCCCCCTGCAGTCTCATCTCGGAGATGTCCTTCAATCCGACGATTCCAGCTACGGCGTTGCGCTGGTTCTTGTAGGGCTTGCCGTCCTTCTTCAGGATATTCGGGTAGAGGTTCTTGAAGTCGTCGTTGCGTATTACGATTTCTCCACGGGCGTTGCCGACTGGGGGCCCCTTGTAACCCGCCTTTTCCAGGTCGATCAAGGGCAGCTTGTCGGATATGTCTTCTCCCTCGAATCCGTCGCCGCGGGTCGCGAGGACGCCATCCGCGAGGGAGGCCGATATCCCGTCGTATTTGGGCTGGGCCAGGAAGAGTTCGTCTTCGCCTCTTGCGAATTTCGCGGCCCATTCGAGGAGTTCCCCGTGCGAGTATGCCTTGTCGAGCGAGAGCATGGGGGATGCGTGGCGGATTGTGGATGCGCCGGTGATTTTTGGGGAGAGGACTTTTTCCAGGAGGGGATGCTGCGGGTCCCTTGATGCGAGCTCCCTGAGAAGGGAGTCGTATTCCTCGTCGCTTATCTCCGGGGCGGCATCCTCCCAGTATTTCCTGTTGTGGAATTCTATCAGGGAGACGAGTTTTTCGGTGGCCAGCTCTTCAATGGGCCTTGACATCATGCCCTCACGTTTTTTTCGAGACATCGAAGACCACTTCGCCGTCTATGACCGTCATTTCGGCCTTGTGCGTCAGGGAGTTGAAGAACGCGATGTCGGCCTTCATGAGGGGGGCGATTTCGCCGTGGTGTTTCAGTCCTATGCTTCTGGCCGGATTGATGGTGAGACAGGCCGCGACCTCGTTGCGGTTGAGATGGGAGAATGCGAGGAGCTGTCCGAGTCCTCTTTCGAGGGTGAACGTGGTTCCGGCGAGGGTTCCTGTCTCGGTGGTGACGTATCCGTTCTTGACGATGATCTTCCTGTCTCCGAGATGGTATACCCCGTCGGAGAGTCCGGTCGCCTGGACGGCGTCGCTGACGGCGATGATCCTGTTCTTTGGCTTGATTCTGCACACGAGGTCTATCATCATGGGATTGACGTGGCATCCGTCTATGAGTATCTCGACGTCGACCCTGTCGTCGGTGAGTGCGACGGTGGTGAGGCTGATGTCCCTGTGGTGTATCTGCGGCATTCCGTTGAATATGTGGGCGCATCTCCTTGCCCCTGCGTCTATGGCGCGCCTGGCCTGCTCCGCGTTAGCCATGCTGTGGCCCATTGATGGGATGATGTTGTTCTGGAGGAGGAGTTCGATGAGCTTGTCAGATCCATCGAGTTCGGGGGCGAGAGTCATTATCTTCACCATGCCCTTGCCCTCGGCGATGAACTCGCGCGTCTCGCCCAGGTCTATCGGGCGGATGTCGTCCTCGAACTGCGCGCCGTGCTTCTCCTTGCTGAGGAATGGTCCCTCGACGTGTATTCCCGCGACTTTCGCTGCGCGGCTTTTCTTGGAGGAGAAGGAGACGATGGATGATATGGCGTCGAGCATCCTCTTGTGGGTGCCCGATGTGATGGTGGGCAGGAAGGAGGATATTCCGTGGGAGGCGAGGGTGAGGCACATCTTGTCGAAGAAGGTCTCCTCCTCGAATGCGGAGCTCGAGTCGAATCCGCCTGCGCCGTGGATATGGGTGTCTATCATCCCGGGGATTGCATAGCTTCCCCTCCTCTGTATCACGTCGAGGCCTGGCTCGATGGTGAAGGATGACTCGTTGCCGACCGCGACGATCTTGTCAGCCTCGCAGAGTATGGCCGCCCTGTCAATCGTCCTGGAGGGGCTGAGGCAGTAGTCGCATATGAAAAGTCTCCTGTCCATTGGCGTATCTCCTTGTCGAAATGAAAACAATTCTCGAACGGGAATAATTTAACAGTCCATCAAGGGCTTACAACTTTTTTCGTGAAAATCGCGATTCCGGACTTGCGAAAGGGCGGGAAAATGTTATCATAGAAAAAGTTCGCCGGGGCTAAAGACGTCGGCTGTTGATAACTTGTCAACAAGATATCAGCAATCGGGTTTTTCGCCAGCGGGGAAGCTTGTGGGAGCCATGCGGGCCGTCTTTGCGGTCGGTTGGCGGAGACAGGAAGCGATCAGGGGAATTTCCCTATGATATAGCTCCGGATGGGTGTTTCGCCTGCCGGGCCGTGGTTCGTCCGCCGATCGCATCCGCCGTTTCTCCCTGCCGGAAAAGCATCCGGGAGCTTGCAGTGTTGATAAGATATGCTTGGAAATCATTAAGTTAGGAATCAGTTAGATGCCGAGGAACCTTAAAACGGCGCCTGTTGACATAAGAAAGATCTGGGCTGAGGCGAAGCGTGCGATGGCCGAGAGCATTGGCGATGTTGACACCTACTCTCGCTGGATAGAGGGCATTGAACCGCTGTCGTATGCGCGTGGCGCGCTTGTCTTTGGCGTGTCGGACGACTTTACCGCCGACTGGATCAAGACCCATTTTGAGGGGATAATCAGATCGGTTCTATCCGATGCTCTTCCAGGCAAGTTGAGGATATCCTACGAGACGGGCCATTGCGCGGAGCCGCCGTCCGTGCCTGCTGCGAGGTCGTCCGAGGAGGATTTGGTCCGGCAGACGAGCCAAGTGGATGTCCAGGCAGCGTCCTGCGAGGAGAACAACTCTGATTTCACGTTCAATTCCTTTGTCGTGGGGCCTGAGAACCGTTTTGCCTTCGCCGCGGCGTATGGCGCGGCGACCGGGGAGGGGATGGTTCCGAATCCATTGTTCATCTACGGCGGGACGTCCTGCGGGAAGACCCATCTGATAAAGGGGATCTGCAACGAGGTGAGGACGAAGCGCAAGGGGAAGGTGTTCGAGTACATTCCCTGCGAGAGCTTCCTGAACATCTACGTGGACTGTCTGCGCAGGAACAAGCACTACGAGTTCAGGAACAGGTTCAGGAGCGTGGATTTCCTGCTGATAGACGACATACAGTTCATCGCCAATTCTCCGAGGCTTCAGGAGGAGTTCTTCAACACCTTCAACAGTCTTCACAGGGAGAACAAGGTCATAATACTTGCGTCCGACAAGATGCCTTCGGAGATAAACGGTCTCGAGCCCAGGCTCGTGTCGAGATTCGAGTCGGGGCTCACCCTGGAGATAGAGCCGTATGGGGAGGAGACGCGCCTTGCGATACTGCGGAAGAAGCAGGAGAGGCACGCGGTGAAGCTTGACGACGATGTGCTCAAGTTCGTGGCCAGGAACATAAGTTCGCACGCGAGGAAGCTGGAGGGGGCGTTGAACCGGCTTGTCGGCGCTGTGCTCTACACGAAGTGCGATGTGACGCTCGAGGTGGCCGAAAAGCTGTTGAGGCCGTATCTCGAGGAGGCGGCGTCCAACAGGGTTTCCATCGAGAAGATACAGCGGACGGTGGCGGAGCACTACGACTTGAGGGTTTCGGACCTTACCGGCAGGAAGCGGCCGAACAACATCGCCACTCCGAGGATGGTTGCCATGTTCCTCTGCCGCAAGCTGACCGACAGGTCTCTGCCTGACATTGGGGAGGCCTTTGGCAGGAACCATGCGACGGTGATCCATGCGGTCTCGAAGATAGAAAAGGATTCGTCCTGCGACAGTTCCCTCTCCAGCCTTCTCTCCCAGTTGAAAAGGCGCATACAGAGCAGCGTCTGAAGATGATTCCGGACTACCACATACACAGCCGCCTCTGCAAGCACGCGGTCGGGGAGGCGCGAGAATACGTCGAGACCGCGCTTGCGAGGGGGCTGGGCGAGATTGGGTTTGCCGACCACTGCCCCTATCCGGCCGGATTCGATCCCAGATACAGGATGCTGCCGGAGGAGCTTTCCGATTATCGTCGCATCGTGGACGATGTCCGCGGCAGATTTCCCCGGATGAGAATCAGGTATGGTCTGGAGGTGGACTGGGTGCCCGGGCGCATGGACGAGGTGTTTGCGAAAATCGCAGGCGAGCCTTTCGACTATCTCATCGGTTCCGTGCACTACACCGACGAATTTCCATTTGACGATCCCGAGATCGAGGACCGCTGGAGGGAGGAGGGGCTTGCGGACAAGGTGTGGCTGAGATACATGGACTTGGCCCTGGAGATGGTTTCATCCGGGCGTTTCAGCATCATCGGGCACTTCGACATTCCGAAGAAGTTCGGCTATTTTCCCTCGGACAAGTCCGTGGTCCGCGAGAAGATGTCCGGGATATTGGATGTGGCGGGGAAGAATGGCACGGCCATTGAAATCAACACGTCCGGGCTGCGGAAGCCGGTGAAGGAGATATATCCTTCGCTTGAGATACTGAGGATGGCGCGCGAGTCTGGCGTGTCCATCACGTTCGGCTCCGACGCGCACGCTCCCGGGGAAGTCGGCATGGATTTCGACAGGGCGCTGGCGCTTGCCAGGGCGGCTGGTTATCGGGACTTCGCATTGTTCGAGGGAGGAAGGGTTTCAATCCTTCCGCTGCCAGCGTGATTTTGCAATCGGCTTGAAGTACTTTGCGCCGTCTCGGCGCAAAGATGTTTGCGCGGGGACCGCGCAAACTACTCGGTTGTCGGGGTTTGCCTCAGAACCAGCTGCCTTCGTCCTTTTTCCCCTTTCTGGCCTGTTCGGCCTCCTCGACTCGTTTCTGCATCAGGAGTTCGTATTGTTCGACGATTCTCTGGTATTTTCCGTCCTTCCTGAGTTTTTCGAGGCCCTTGTTGAAGGCATCTCTGACCGCCTCGTCCTTGAACGCGACTTTGAACTGAGTCGGCTGGAAGATGTCGTTGACGATGAAATTGTTCTTCGCGTTAGCTAGCGCGATGTGGGAGGCGAGATAGTAGTTGAATATGTTCCTGTCCATCACGATGACGGCATCCTTCTCGTTCATGGCCGTGTTCATGTGCCTGCCGCGGAGTGGGATTTCGGAGTATTCCTTGTTGTTCTCGACGGCGTGCTTGAAGTCGGGGCCGAGATAGATCTTCGCGTTCTGGAACGCATAGACCTTCTTGTCGGAAAGGTCTGCGGCCGACTTGATCTTGAACTTCGTGTCCTTGGTGGTCATCGCCGCGTTGTGGTAGCTGATGTGGCTGGCGGAGTAGTGCATATTCTCTATGCCTGCCTCCTCGTTGCAGGGGCTTATTCCGTCCACCGGGTTTGCGGCGAGCTCCTCCTTTATGTTCTCGTGCCTGAGGAAGACTGGCTCGACGGCGTAGCCCTCTTCCTTCAGCGCTTGGCACACTATGTCCATCTCCATGCCCATTCCGCCCTCCGGGATCACGTATGGCGGCAGCTTGACGAACGCCAGAGTCTCGACGTCCCTGATCACGTAGGGTGGCAACTGAGTGCCGAATGCGATTTTGAGCTTCTTCTCCGCACCCTTGAAGGGATCGGCGGCGTCCTGTGCGAGGATCGGGGCGAATGTGGCGGCGATGCAGGCGATTGCTATCGCGGTTTTTCTTGCGGTGTTCATCTTCATGGCCGGATTTCTCCTTGATTTATTTCCCTGCAACTTAGCCCGCTATTCATAGCCTGCCGTTAAGCCGCCGTTAGTATGAGATTAAATGCGTGGAATTGCGGCGGCTCCTCTCGAACAATTAACCGCAAGCCAACAATGTCCTAACCTCCGCATGGCATCTTCGAGAGCGTATTCGTGGTCTGTGCCCATGTTTCCGGATTTTAACGGCAAGCGGGGGTTGAAATGATAGACAAGATGCTTTTGGAGAGGATATTCGGCGCGGCGAGCATACAGCGCTGGAACGACCACATGCGGCCTCTGGACTTTTCGGAGCTTGACAAGCAGGGGCACAAGATGGTGATCGCCTATGTGATTTCGAAATTCGAGTCGGCGGAAGGGACGAGTGGTTTTGACTGGATCGCGGTCATCGAGGGGGCCATATTCGAGATGCTGCAGAGGGTGGTGATAACGGATCTGAAGCCGCAGCTTTTCTACAGGATAAAGTCGGACGCTGAAAAATACCGAGATCTGAACGATTGGATATACGGGCAGGTGAGGGGCGAGCTCGAGTCGGTGGACAAGGCTTTCGCGAGGAGGTTCAGGGACTACTTCCACGATGATTCCAAGGACGTCAACCGGAGGATATTGTCAGCCGCCCATTTCTACTCGACGAAATGGGAATACGACATCATCGAGCCGTTCAACCGCGCCGGGCTGGACATGAGCGCGACGAAGAAGGAGCTGTCGAAGCGTCAGGAGATCTTCAACGACATAGAGGGGGTTAGGCAGATAATGCTCTGGTCCGGGCTACGTCATTTCGTGGATCTATGCGGTCAGCTGCGCTTCCAGCAGAGGTGGAGCCATATGTACAGGGTTCCGAGGACGTCGGTGCTTGGCCACATGTGCCTGGTGGCGGTCTTCTCGTATCTTTTTTCGATCAAGATCGAGGCCTGTCCGAGGCGGGCGAGGAACAATTTCCTCTGCGGGCTCTTCCATGATCTTCCCGAGGCGCTGACGCGTGACATAGTTGCGCCGGTCAAGTCGTCTGTCGAGGGGCTTCTGGATCTGATAAGGGACTACGAGATCGAGGAGATGAACGAGAAGGCGATGCGGAATCTGCCCCCGACCTGGATACAGGAGATGGAGTCGTTCACCAAGTTCGAGTTCAGGAGCATGACAGGGGTTGGCGGTGCGAGGAGGTTCAGGACCAGCGAGAAGATATCCGGGAAGTACAACACTGACGAGCACGATCCGATGGATGGCGAGATCATACGTTTCGCCGACCATCTCACTGCGTTCATGGAGGCATATCTCTCGGTCCAGAACGGGATAAGGAATCCGGAATTCAAGGAGGCGGCCGCCAAGTTGCACCGCAAATACCGCGAGCGCAAGATCGCTGGAAGGAAGTTCGGCAACATATACGGGCAGTTCGAATTATAGCAACAACAAGGAGAATGCATGATCTCAGAGACGGTAATCAGGGGCCGCGGCGCACTGGCGACGGCCTTCGCCGCGATTTTGTTAGCCATGGCCGCAGTGGCCGAAGCGCAGGATGCGGCAGAGCCCGCCGGAGTCGTGGCGAAGACGAGGATATATTTTGCCGGGGCGCTATTCTCCGCGCGCGAGACCTATTTCAACGTGGTCATGGCCGAGAAACTCGAGAAGGCCGGCTACTCGGTGATCCTGCCGCAGCGCGACGGTTTCCAGTTTCTCCGTCTCATGCTTGCGCTGGACAAGAGGCTGCCGTCAGAGGACGTCCTGCCAGCGGTGCAGGACATAATCTACTATCTGGACGTAGGGCATTTCATCCCGTCCTGCGACGTGATTCTAGCCAATCTGGACGAGCCTGTGGACGAGGGGGTTGTCGTCGAGATATCATACGCGAAGCTCATGGGCAAGATCGTGATAGGGATAAGGACCGACATCCGCAGTCCCTACGGGGAATCGAAGTCGCCATACGGCGGGATGCATTTCTTCCCCGCATACCAGTGCGACAAGGTGCTGTCCTTCTTCTTCGCCGGGAAGAGCGCGGAGCAGGAGAATCTCCAGCTCGACAACATGGTGAAGAGTGTGGACGGCGCGGTCGTCTCGCTGCTCGAGAGGAGGAACGGAGCGCCGATGCCGGCTCTCCCCGAGCACATAGTCCGGATACAGGACGGAGCCAAGCTTCTCTTCGAGGGTGTCAGGGAGATCAACGGTGACGGACTCGACGTGGTTGCCGGGCGCTACAAGGAGCACAAGGAGAAGCTGAGGATAAAGCCCGAGACGAAGTAGCGGAGCCAGCTTTATACCGTCATTTCAGCCTGGTCGGGTTGTCATAGGTTTCCTTGAAGACGGTCATGAGCTTGGTCTTCTCTTCCTCGCATTTTTTCCTTGCCGCAGGCAGGTTGTCGGCGACAGCGGCATCGAGGTTCACGTAGTTGTTGGCGAGCGCCTGTGTGATTTTTGCAAGCTTTACATACCAATCCTTGCTGATCTTCGTCTTCTTTTCGATTTCCGGGTGTTCGGCATATCTCTGAAAGGCGCCCTGTGCTTCGGTGATTTGAGCATAGTTCCACTTTTGCGCAATGACCATCTCGGAATATTTGTCGCATTCGGAGTCAACGGCCGACCTGGAAAGCTCGTCGGCCTGAGTTTCGCCCTTCGTCTGCTTCGCCTGCTTGGCTGTGCCCTCTTTTGTCTTCATGTCCGCAAACGCATCGATTGCGAAAATGAGCGCCGCGCATATCAAGACTCTTGATTTCATCTGCCTTCTCCGTGTTCTCGCTTTTTAGTCGTAGTATTCGAACTTCAGAATCGTGCATGCGCCCGTGTTCGGGTCGCGGTATATCTGCGCGACCACCTTCTGCGTGGCCAGTATCTGGTCGGCAAACTGGTCGTAGACGCCGAACTGGCAGTTCGTAGTAGTCTCGGAGAGCCCAGTCGTGTTAGTCTCCCCGTCGCCGTCAATGTCTCTTCCGCTCTCGCTGAAGGAGCTGTCTATCGCGCCGTTGTAGTTGAGGTCGTTGTTGATCGCCACTCCGCCGCCGATATCCTTTATGCTCTGGGCCATCGCTACCACGGTGAAGTAGTCGTCCTTCACGTTTTCGGTGAGGTTGACTATCTTGCCGATTATCTCCTCCTTCTTGGCGTCGTTGTCGAGGGAGACGTCTGCCGAGCCGTATTGCTCGAAGCTGGAGCTTGATAGTTCCGCGATGCTCGCGAGTTCGGCTCGGGAGCGCAGCGTTCCGTTGCCGGCGAGGAAGGCGTCGGCCAGATTTCCGGCCTCGGTCGCCGTGATCTGCCTGGTGCTGGTGATGGTGCCCGGCGCGCTGTAGTCGTTTCCGACGGTGATTCCGCGGAACAATGCCTGGAGGAGTTCCACCGCCTGCGTCTTGACGGGGACTTTTTTCGCCGACGTGTTGGTGGCGCACATCTTTATCTGGTCGAGAATGTTCGCGTCGCCGTCCGCGTAGGCGCCGCCGCCACCTGTTTTTAGGGATCCCGCGGTGCCGTTATAAGCCTTCAGATTGAGTGTCTCCCAAGTGTTCGCCCTGTGGATGCAACCGAGCTCCCATGGAGACTGCATCGGAGCGTTGCGGATGTAGTCCGTGGAGATGTCCTGGGCCTCGTCCGCGCTCCCTTGGTTGTCCTGGTCGCCGGAGGCGGCAGGCCGGCATTCCGGATTGGTCGAGCCGGAGAGATAGTCGCTGGACAAGCTGCCGGTGCCGGAAGCCGTCCACAGAGATGCGAATTGGTTGTGCCTGGGGTCGTTGACCCTGAAGAACTGGTGCTTGTATGTCCCCGCGTTTTCTATCCCGGTCGCTGTGTAGCTATCGCATATGTCCGCATAGTCCTGCAACTCGAGGGTGCCTGTCCTGACCACATATATCTTGAGATCATGGATTATGGCTTCCACCTCTTCGCTAAGTCCTGTGCCTAGTCCTGAAACGCTGCCATCGAGGGTGCTGAAGGCGACGTCCGCACCAGTCACGTTGCTTATCTTGTAGGCGTTAGGGCCTATGTTTCCTGCCGCCAGGGCCGGGGTTTTGGTCCCTGATATCCGCTGGGTTTCGCGCACGGTTCCATCAATCTTCACCTGCATTTCGATGTCATAGAATATCCTGATGTTTGGCAGGAGCATATACGGCTTGTCGGTGCCGTAGACCGATGTGTTGTACATGTTGTGCAGTTCCACCTTGAACTTGAGAAGCCCGTCCCCCCAGCTGTATGTGTCGGTCCCAGCAGTGTAGGTCACTGGGACGGCGTCGAATCTTATGTGGACCTCGTTGATGTAGGCCGTGAGGTCGTTTCCAACGTAGGTTGGCGGGGTCGTGTCCACGCCGCCCCAGTCATTGGTGGCCTTTTCGTTGAAAGGCTGTGACGATGATCCGTCCCTGCTCGAATCGTCGAAGTCGCAGTAGTCCTTGAGGTTTGCGGCGATCTGCTTCGCCTTGACGGTCGAACTCGACCATCCGCCGGCACTTTCGCTCCAATTCTTCAGCCAGGGGATGCAGTATCCGTCGTAGTTTGCGTCGGCGCTGTTGAATTCATCCGCGGCTGTCGGGAAAGCCGGAGATACTCCAGTCAGATTGTCAATCGTGGTCGCGTCCCATGTGGGGCATGCAGTCGCCCCGGTCCTGGCAATGTTGAACCTGTGGTATAGCTCGTTGAGGCTGTCGTTCGCGGTGTCAATGTCCTTGTCGCCGACGGTTCCGGAGCCGCTTTCGTCGAGCCAGAATGCCTCGTCGTCGTTTGGCGCGTCTATCACGCAGAACCGCTGGAGCATGGTCTTGAACGCCCTGTGCGAGTCGTAGTTTCCGAATCCAGTTTGAGTGAAGAGATTTGTGAAGGAGAGCCAGGCACCGGTATAGACGCCCGTCCCTGTCCCGCTGTAGTTGAACTTGTTTACGAGGGTGCTGCGGTTGTAGACGCTTTCGTAGAAGGCGCCTATGTTCAGCTCGTTCATCTCCACTCCGGGGCGCTGTTCGACGGTAACTGAACTTGATTCATCAATGCCCCCCTTCACCATGTCTCCGGGGTCGACTCCTCCTCCAGGAAGAACCACGTAGGCGTATCTGGCGACTATCTTGTCCGTGCCCGAGCCGTCGTCGGCCTTGATGTATTCCCAGTTGACCGAGGATGCATATGAGCTGTCCCACGTGAAGATGTCGTCGCAGTCAAGCTTGCATAGCCAGTCGGAGTGTCCGTAGTTGGGATCTCCGCTCTGGGTGTGGCTGAAATAGACGTTCTCGTAGAACTGAACGAGGCCGGCGACCTTGTTGATGGTGGATTTCGCAAGCAATCTGGCGACGGCCCTGTTCGCATTGTTCACCGAACTCTTCATCTCGACCATGGATGTGGCCGTGAACGCCAGCGCCATTATGAGAATGAGCGACAGCATTCCTAGAGTGAAGAGTAGTGCGATGCCTTTTTCCCCCGAATCGTTCTTGATCATGGTGTAATCCCCCTAGAGGCTTTCTCTTTCTCCGATAAGTATCATCTTGCTGAAGGTCCGCTGGTTGTTCTCCCTGAACGTCTTCGCGGCGGCCGGATCCGAGCCGGGGTCGTTGGGGTTCCCACCTATCGCCAGCCACTTCTCCCAGGACGTCTTGTCGAGCAGAGTGAACTGGACTTGGACTATGTAGGGCAGGGGGGTAGCCTCCGCCGTCTCCGTGCTGTCGTAGCCGTAGTCGCAGTCTGCCGTGCTTTCGAACTGCGTCCCGTCCCCGTCCTTGTCCGTCATGTCTTGGCCCGAACTGTTGTAGCAGGTGAACTTCAGCGAGACCACGTATGGAATGACCTGTTGGAAACCATTGCCGCCAGTGCTGGGGACATCCTCTGACGTGCCGGAGTAATCAGCGCTATCGGGAGGATATGGTGACGACCCGCTACCCGCATATGCCTTCCATATCGAATAGACCCGCTGCGGATTCGTAGTGTTCTTCGGGACATACGGGAAGTTGTATCTGCCTGCGGAGTAATCCCCCGTTACAGCCCTGACCAGCATCCCCTCCTCGAGATTTTCCCCGCCATTGATAGGATGGTCTTCCTTGGCTATTCCAAGGTCTCTGGGGGATGCCGCGGAATTGGAGTCCGTTCTCGCCCACTTGACCTCGCGTATTTTCGCCATGGACTGGTTTGCCTCCGGAGCGTCTTGTGAAGATCCCACTGTGGTGGCGGAAATGAAATTTATCCTGTCGTCGGCCTCGTGCCAGAAGGGATATATGCCTTTCGTCGAGTTCTCCTCGTTGTAGAGGACGCCTTGGAGGTCGCGGGTGATCAGGTCCATCGCGATTCTCGCATCCTCGAATGTGGTGGTCTTCTTTCCGCAGGTGAGCCAGAGCTTCTGTGCCGCGTCCATGAACTGCACGAGGACGAGCATTATCACGACGAATATTCCCATGCTGACGATGAGCTCGATCAGAGTGAACGGGCTTGATTGCTTTTTTCTCATCTCAAAGCACCTCATATTTTCTTGGAGAGCATGATCGCGTAGACCCGCTTCTCTCTGGCCGCGTATGGCATTTCGACGGGCCAGCTCAGCTCGATGTTGACTATTCCCGAGCTCTCGAATGCGCTGTCGGTGAAGAACTGCGGAGTATCCGCCCCGTAGCTGTTCTTGACGGCGGTCTTCCAGATCACCGCGTGGGCGCTGAAATCCACTATCGAGGCGGAGCTCATCTTTACCCCATAGACCCCGGAGCCGAGGGTGGTTCCGGTGTCATAGATGTCGCCGATGTCGTTTCCACTCCAGTTGTTTGCGGTGGTGAGCTGGGTTGGGCTCGGCTTGGTTGCCGGCACCGAGGCGATGAAGGCGGTCCAGTCGCTGTCCGCCTGCATCTCGAGGAAGCATAGGAACTGCTCCGCGGAGTTCATCGAGTAGTTCTCCGCGACGGCATTCCGGCTCGCCTTCAATGCGACAGGATATAGGCCCATCACACCGGCCATCCCTATGCCTATTATGCCGAGGGCGAGGGCGATTTCGACAAGATTGAACGCCGCCACATGCTGTTTCCTACGGCCCATAGCTTATTCTCCCGGCGTATTGGTCAATCTTTAGAATCAGAACTCCCTGCT
>CAZGJP010000049.1:0-12543 GCA_964526605.1 uncultured Lentisphaera sp. | reverse complement strand
AATCGTTGATTCGTCCCTCGGCAGGAAGGAGAGCCGGGGCCTGCACTACAACGCCGACTATCCGGACAGGGACCCCGACATGGACGGTGTGGACTCGGTCATAAAAAGACCCTACAGAAGCTGAGGACGGTCCATGTGGCGCTTGACATCTCCGGCATCCCATGATATAATCCGGTCCAGCACATCATCAACCGACGAAGGAGAAGGCTTGTAGCCAGACCATGAACGGAAGGGCAGGAAAATCCAGGACGCGGCATTCATACACCTTCACGAGCCTCCCTGGCTCGGCGAGGAAGGTTCTCCTGTGCCCAGACTGCGGAGAGGCGCTTCTCCACGAGGACATCGAGCAGTATCCGGCCTGCCCCTATTGCGGAAGGAAGTTCAAGATGACCAAGGACATGGAGGATTTCATCCTCAATCCATTCGCCGATCCATGGAATTTCTCCACTCAGAGGCTCGCGCCAGAAAGCTTCCTGTCGGACGAGGAGTGATCCCCCCGGAACAGCAGCCTCAAAAAAAAATCGATTTTTTTTTTTGACTCCTTGACAAATCCTCTTTCGGATGTAAATTTTTCGGCTCTTTTATTCAAGAAGGAATAGTTTCGTGCGCACACGTCTGGAATTCCGGGTTGGATTCCGGGTTGGCGCCATCACTACTCACAACAAATCCGGAGCGGGCGACGAAGATGAAGGTCAAGGCCTCAGTCAAGAAAAGATGTGAATTCTGCCAGGTCATAAAGAGAAAGGGCGTGGTGAGAGTCCAGTGCTCGCGAAACGTCCGCCACAAGCAGAGACAGGGCTGACAATCCAACAACAAACTCTATAGGAGCGTAGTATGCCGAGAATCATGGGCGTGGACATACCGGGCAAGAAGAGGATCGAGATTGCCCTCCGCTATATATATGGCATAGGCCCGGCAAGGGCCATGGACATCGTCAAGAAGGCCGGGATACAGGTCGGGACCAAGGCAGACAAGCTCACCGACGAGAACGTCGCGAGAATAACCACCATCCTCCAGAACGACTACACTGTCGAGGGCGACCTCCGCAGAATGGTGGCCCAGGACATCAGGCGCTTGGTCGCAATAGGCTCCTACCGAGGCACTAGACACCGCCGCGGACTGCCAGTGAGGGGACAGAGGACGAAGACCAACGCAAGGACGAGGAAGGGAAAGAGGAAGACAGTCGGCGCCGTCAGGGACAAGACCGAAAGGAAAACGACGGTCGGAGGTCCTGGGGGTGCTGCCGCAGCTGCGGCTCCCGCCGCCGCCGCGGCTCCGAAAGCTGGAGCGGCCCCCGCCGCCGCGGCTCCGAAAGCTGGAGCGGCTCCCGCCGCTGCCGCCCCGAAGGCCGGAGCGGCCCCCAAGAAGTAGAATACCGGACAAAATTCACTCAATATAATACTGGTGGGAAAACATGGCATCCGAAGAGAAGAAACAGAGCAAGAAGCCTGAAAAGACGGAGCAGGAGCAGAAAGCGGAACTGCAAGGCCAGGCGACCCCTGATCAGCAGCCTGCTGAGGGAACTGCGGAAGGCGCCGCCAAGAAGAAGGTCAAGGGAGGCAAGTACGTCCCCTCCGGAATAGCCTACGTCCAGGCGACCTTCAACAACACCAAGGTGACCTTCACCGATCTTCAAGGCAATGTGATATGCTGGGGCACGGCCGGAAAGGCCGGATTCAAGGGATCCAAGAAGAGCACCGCGTACGTGGCGCAGGTGGTCGCCACCGAGGCCGCCAAGAAGGCCCAGGGCTTCGGCATGAGGGAGTGCGAAGTCCGCATAAACGGTCCGGGAGCCGGTCGCGAGTCCGCCGTCCGTGGAATAGCCGCCGCGGGGATGGACATAACCGCTCTCCAGGATGTCACGCCGGTCCCGCACAACGGATGCAGGCCGCCCAAGAGAAGAAGGGTCTGATGACTTTGGCGTTCGTCTAAATCAATTCAATCACGGAAACATTCCGGGAGGTTCAATAAATGTCAAACAAGGTAGTAGCCCCATTCCCAATTCCACGCTCGATCGAGCTCGACGAGAAGACGGCCACGGACAAATACGGGAAGTTCACGGTCGCCCCCCTACAGAGCGGATTCGGACACACCCTCGGAAACACCTTCAGGAGGATACTGCTGTCATCCCTGGACGGAGCGGCCATAAGATCCGTGAAGTTCGACGACGCCGTCCACGAATTCCAGTCGGTGCCCAACATCGTCGAGGACGTGACGGAGATCGTGCTCAATCTCAAGAACGTCCTCGTGAAGATGCACTCCGACGAGGAGTCCAAGATGCTCGAGATACGCAAGGACAAGTCCGGTCCGGTGACCGCCGCCAACATAGTGACCGACGGCACCGTCGAGGTCCTCAATCCGGAACAGATAATATGCACGCTGGACAAGGACTCGAGATTCCGCGCCGAAATCGAGATCGGCAGAGGCCGCGGCTACGTGTCCTCGGAGAAGAACAAGGACCCGGAGAAGCAGCCGGTGGGAACCATCGCGATAGACTCCCTATACAGCCCCGTCGTCCGTGTCAGATACAACGTAGGCATAGCGAGGCTCGGCGAGGCCACCGAGATGGACAGCCTGTCCGTCGAGGTGTGGACCGACGGCAGGATAGCGCCCAAGGACGCGGTCGAAAGGGCTGCGGAAATCCTCAGGGACCATCTCGTTCCGTTCCTCGGCAGCAATGCGATGCCCGAAAAGGCCCTGACCGAGCTCTCCGACGATGAACAGAAGCAGCTCAAGACGCTTTGCTCCAAGGTTGACGACCTGGAGCTTTCGGTCCGTTCCCAGAACTGTCTGAAGAACGCCAACATAAAGATCATCGGCGAGCTCTGCATGAAGACCGAGGCCAAGATGCTGAAATACAGGAATTTCGGCAGAGTGTCACTCGACGAGATCAAGGAGAAGCTCGAGACGCTGGGCCTCTCCCTCGGAATGACATTCCCGGAGAAGATCGTCTCAGCGGTGGAAGCCGAGGCGAAGAAGGTCAAGGAACAGATGAAATCCGAGGAGGAATGAGAAGATGCGCCACCGCAAGCACACTTTCAAGCTCGGGCGGAGAAGCGCCCACACCAAGTCCCTATTGGCCAACCAGGTCTCATCCCTAGTCCTATGCGGACAGATCGAGACAACCGTCAACAAGGCCAAGGAGACGAGGCGCATCGCGGAGAAGATGGTGACATACGCCAAGAAAGGCGACCTCCACCACAGACGCCTGGCCATCGCGAAGATCAAGAACAACGACGCCGTCAGAATACTCTTCTCCGACATCGCCCCCAGATTCGCCGATAGGAAGGGCGGATACACCAGAATGCTGAAGCTCGGCAGACGCGTTGGCGACAACGCCGACATGGTCGTGCTCAAATGGATGGATGCGCCCGCAGCTCCAGCTCCGGCTCCGGAGCCAGCCAAGAAGGAGAAGGCCAAGGCGAAGCCAGCCAAGAAGGAAGAGAAGAGGTAAATATTCACGGGACCCCGTCATTTCAGTGAATGTCTACCCCGCAGGAGAGTTTTGGTCGTCCGACTTCAACGCCTGCCAGAAGGATGGCACCCTCGCCAGATTCGCGGTCGGTCCGGACGAAATCTCCATCTCCCCCGCCATGTTCGGGGACCATCAGGAACTCCTTCCCGATACTTCCAGGACCAGACTGCACGATTCCCAATTCGAAGGAGAGCACGGGGTCGAGCTGCATTCATACTCTCCGAAGTCCGATGTCGTGGTCAAAAGACGCTTCGACTTCACCCGCGGATTCGTCGAGATAGTCAACGACATCTCGATCAGACGCGAATTCGCGGCATCATCGCTCTCGGTAGATCCCATCCGGCTCGGACCGGGCTGGAACCTGCTCCGCGTCCTCTCCTGGAACGGCAGGACGGATGGTCCGGAATGGATTGAAAAACCGGTCTCGCTCAAGTCCAACGTCCCATTCCTGTCAGCCGTCTTCTCCTCCGGCGAGGGACATCTTCTCGTGATAGGCGCCGGCGACGATCTCTGGCGCTGGTGCATCGCGCTTGGAAACGACGGGGCAGGCTCCTCGTTCTCGATAAGAAAGGAAGATGGTCAATGGCGCCTGAGAAGAACAATCCTGCTCTTCAAGGAGGCCTCGGCCATCCCACGCAGGGACTTGAGGCTCTCCTGGTTCATGTCCTTCTCTAAGCCAGATCATCATGCCGTCGAGGCCGCTGGCGCGGCGGAGTTCCAAGCCGGCCGGACCGATTGGCCCGACCACGCGAAAGCATCCTGGGACGGACGGCTTTCCAAATTACCATGCCTCCATGCGGACGGGACAAGAAAGCTGTTGAAGAACTTCATCAGGGGCTTGGCCGCCTCCCGCGGTCCGGCACCGGCGGTCGTCAGCGGACTGGACCTGTCCGTCTGCGACTGCTCGTCCCATCTGGGCAGAGGCGACGGCAAAAAACGCCCCCACTGGGGCCTCCTCGAACTGAACAGATTCAGGAAGTGGGCAGACCGGCAGTTGGCGGCGCATGGCTCCCGCACCAGATTTGCCACCGCCGAAGGATCGCTTTTGTCCAAAATCCCCTCGTTCGACTTGTAATTCATGCGGCATAATGTAGTTTTCACGCATCCTTGAAAAGACTTTTTATTGAAATGACTTTTCGAATCGTCACCGTGAGGAGAGCAATGAGAATATCGCTTCTTTTTTTCGCAATCATATCCTCGGCCATGATAGCGGCATGCTCAAGCGTGGGGGACAGGCAGGATTCCCTCAGGCAGGGCATGTCCAAGGACGAAGTCCTCTCCCTGCTTGGCAGGCCGATCGAGGGCGAGAAATACTGCCGGGAAGACGTTCTCTTCTACTACGACGGCCCCAAGTGGTTCGACGGCAGCATCACCTCCGACGAGACATTCCCGCTCGTCTTCGAGAAAGGCAAGCTCGTCGGATGGGGACAGGACTTCTACCAGGAGCACAGGAAGAAGAGCTGGTAGTATTCTTATCTCCTGTCCGGGAGAAGCAGGCCGAAAACGGCCATGCTCTGCGCCTGGTTCACGGAGCCTCCCTCGTCCATCGCTATCGCGAAGTGATTGTCCACGAATGTGTAGAGGGAGGCGAAGTTGTCGCGTATCTTCGGATAGGCCACCTCGGGCACCCTGTAGCCGTCGCCTTTCTGGACGGGGCCCTCCACCTGCTGTCCGTCAACCACCTCTCCTGAAACCCCGTATCTGCTGTTGTGCAGAGGGGCGCGCACCGTCCTCGTCCCGGCTCCGACAACGTAGCTCCTGCAGATCGGGTTCGCCCCAAGCGTGTTGTCGCATGTCCTCACTATCCAGCCGAGATACTTCCTGTCGCCGGTGAGCTTGTATGCCTGCAGCACCGGATTGAGGAAGTTCTCGTATGCACCAGTCCCCCAGTTGATCGGAGCCCAGGGATGCCTTATGAACGCATACGACATCGTCGAGCAGTGGCTTATGAAAAGATCGGCCTTTGCGACGATGGCCTTTTTCACCGCCTCCTGAAGCTCCGCGTCCGCGAATTTCGCAGGGCATGCCGCATAAGCCCAGGCCGCATCCTGCATATCGTATTTCCCGTAGACCTCCAGATCGGCGTCGGGTCTTCTCGACCATACGCAGAACTTCCTGAACTCCTCGTTGTATTTTCTGTCTCCGGTCGTGTGCAGCAGCTGGGCGGCCGCGTATGCGCGCGGAGGCGCGACATGGTGGCCGAAGAAACCCGCATCAGCGGCCTTCATCGGATTCGCGCAAGCCCATCCATATGCCTTTTCGGCTTTCGAGAGGAAGTCTGCCGCCTCGGATTCCTTCCCAAGCGACCTCCATATTCTGGACGCCTGCGCCATGAAGCCGGCGAAGAGGAACGACGCCTTCGCATCCTTCGCATATGCATAGTCTCCGGTCGGGTCAAGCTCCACGGTCTGTATGAAGTTCGGGTCTCCATGCGATTCGGTCCCGTTCCGGACGCCGCCATCGCTGTCCTGAAGGCCAATCCAAATGCGAAGCGACCAGAACGCCTCGTCGAGAATATCGGGAATGCCATTTCCCTTTTCAGGTATGTTCAACTGGCCATCGTGGAACTTTCCAGGCGCCATCTCGTATGCATCCATCAGCTTCTGCGCCACTTCATGATGCGCCCGGGGGTTGTAGTCCCCGGCGTCGTGGTGACCTCCAAAAGCGTTTATCTTCACCGGACGCTCGGCAGGCTGCGGGGTCGCCAGAACTTCGATCTCGTCCGAACTCAGCGTCCGGGCATATATCCTGAAATCCTCGAAAAAAGCGCCTCCCGCCTCGTCGCCATCAATCGAAGCGACATCCAGAGGACCGCATAGGCTATCGTCCATCTCGCCCACGATCTCCGATCCGACCTGCACCCCGTTGTCGTAGAGTGCGATGCACCTTGGCTTCTTACCCGCCGGATCGAGAGTCGCCGCGATGTGGTGCCATGTCTTGTCGCAGATGCGCCCCATCTTGACCGTTGGCAGCGACACGTTGCCCTTTCCTGCCATGAGCATTGGAACACCCCACGAGGCGCCAAGCTGGAACCTGCAGCCGGGGTTGCTTCCCATGCTGAAGAATCCTCCATGATTGGCCCTCCCATCCTTCAGCGTCCAGAACGACACCGTCGCCCCGTTCGAGATGTCGAAAGCAATCTCGCAGGATCCTCCGTTCTTCTGCTTGTCCAAGCTCGGACCAAGATTCTTCCCCTTTTGAAAAGCCTTCATGTCGCTGTCCGAGAACCTCGGATTTTCAATCGAGGCCTTCAGATCCAGTCCGTTCCCGGAGACATCCTTCAAATCGCCGTCGAAAAGGTAGCGTGCCTTCAGCGCCTTGTCCTTCGCGAGCGCGGCAGAAGCCGGATCCGACGTTTCCGAGGCGCTTTCATAGACAATCTTGTCCTTGAGATCGTGCAATTCATGCTTGTCGAGCCTCCGCTGGGAAGTCAGGACGATGCCATCGGCGTGGCAGGCTATCCTGCGCCAGCCCGAGCAGGGAGGCTTCAACTCGATTCCGCAGCGTTGTGTGAAGACTCCGTGCGACTGGATCTCGAATGCCTTCGCATAGACATCGTCGCCTACCGCAAAGGGAAGGCTTCTCCCGACTCCCGGCACCGACAGCAGATATCTTCCCGGAGTCTTGAACTCGGTGAAGTCGAGGACATATACGTTCTCCCCGGAATGGTCCACGGAATAAACGCCTTCGTCCATCTCGCCGGAGCGATGGACAAGCCTGGCCGTTCCGGTGAACACAGGCTTCCCGCCATTCTCCGGCAGGACATGGAACTGCGGCGGATTTTCAAAAGCCAATGCGGGGCCCATCACCGGGGCTGAAGGCCCTGGCGCGGCGTCCTTCTCCTTCTCCATCCCCTCTTTTTCCTCCTGCCCCTGCGATTTTACATTCCCGAGATTCTCCCAGAAATCGTTTTCCGCAGAACCCGAGCCAGCCCCGGACTGGCCCTCTTTGATCTCCGGGAAGGAGCCCATCCAGCGCCCAAGATACGCTGCTTTCACCGGAGAATCGGAAAGATAGCCGATCTGGTTTACCTTGATCGAATCACTGAATGACGATGAGTCGCGGAAAATGATCTCGGCCGTGCTCGCCGCATTCGTGAGCGACTTCGAAATCTCCACCGATATCCTGTCCCCATCCTTGAACTTCTCCGAAAGCCGCAGGAAAACCTCGTGCATCGGAATCGCCACAAAAGGCCAGCCGGTCGGAAGATATGTGTCTATCTTGGATATCCTCCCAAGATTCACGACATTGACCGGCCTGCCATTGAGCATCACCTTGTAGTTCGACGGGACTGAAGCGGCCTTCTCCGAGAAATCCGGCCCGAACTCCAGCTTGATGACACCATTCCCGGCCGGCATCAACTGACGAAGCCCCAGAACGGCGATATCCACCGAATTGCCAGACGCCGGAGGCTCCGCCGCCTCGTAGACGAAACCCGCCGCCGTGCACGCACCAGTCACCATCTCACCTCCGACACCTTGCGCAACGACGAAATAGCGAGCCTTCTCCTTCATCGGAAACGGCAACTGGAGAGCCACGATGGTCCTTTCATATTTCGCAAATGGCGCACCGGCCACCGCCTCGCAGTCCAGCTCCTTCCTGATATCCGCCTTCAATGGCTTCACAAATCCATCATACGAATATCGCTCGTCATCCTCGGAGATGATCCGGTATGACATCGGATTCCGCGCCGAGCCAGTCACGCTCAGCCCGATAACAATCTCAACCTTATCCGCACCGACAGCCCGGGCGCACCTGACTCCGAGCGACCTCCTCGCCTCGAGCCGGTTGTCCGGAAGCGATCTGAACTCGTCCAGATCCATGCAAGGGCAGATGGATGCGGAAAGCAGAAGCAGAGAGACGGACACGGAAACAGAAGGAAAGTTCATTGCCACGGCTCCTTCATTGCGGTTTGTAAAAATGGTTTATCACACTGCATCGCTCCAATTATATATTCGGGCGCTTGACAATTCAAGTGCTCTTCATGTATTACTAAAGCGATGCGCCTTACTACAGCGATGCGGCCGGTTCGGGGATTGATTCTCTCGTCCAGAAGCTTCAGAAAAATAACCGGAACAACTCCAAGCAAGTTCAGGAGAAAAAACACCTAGAAAAAAACCTTGCTTTTTACCCTTGTCGAACTAGATTAACCTTTCCTTTCAAAAAATACGGATTTTCGGAAAACTTTCACGGTGAGGCATCTTTTGCAAGGACATAAACTGAAAAACAGATTGCTCCTGCTCTTGTTCCTCCTGACCCTATTGCCGATGCTATCACGTCAAGCCGTCTCCCAGGACGACAAGATGTTCACCAAGTTCGCGAAGGACGACATAGACGCCACCGCCGACCAGATGGAGTTCATCGGCGGAAACATCGTCGGCAAAGGAAACGTCGTGGTCAAATACAAGGATGTCCACCTCAACTGCGACAGGATAGTCATCAACATGGAGTCCAAGGACGTCGAGGCGACGGGAAACGTCATCTTCATACGCAGGGATGAGAGCATAGAAGAGCTGGAACGATGGCAGTTCGACGAGTATCAGAAGGACCCCAGCAAAAAGCTCGTGACGCAGGGCTTCGTCAACAAGCCCTCGGGGAGGAGAGTCCTCCTCGTCAATGTGATCACCGAAAACGCCACATGGAGTGGCGATAGGGCCGTCGGCAACCTCGCCACCGGAATATTCGACCTGGGCAAATTCGAGGGCAAATACGACAACTTCTTCTATCTCGGCGAAAAGGCCGAGCGCGAACCAGGCGGTGTCATGAAGGTCACCGACGTCACCTTCAGCACATGCGAGTTCCTCCTCGAGAACCACGATCACTACTCCATGACGGCCTCCAGAATCAAATTCATACCCTCGAGCGGGCAGGCAGCCAATACGGACGACAAGGCCTCGCGCGACATCAGCAGATACGACGTCTGGGCATACAACTGCACGTTCTGGATAGGCGACGTCCCGGTCTTCTGGTCGCCAATCCTCTTCAAGTCCAGCGACGAACGCGGATTCGGCTGGCAGATACAAGGTGGCTCCGACAGCGACTGGGGATACTTCGTCAGGACCAAGAAGACAGTCAAGCTCCACGACGACCCCGAGATACACGCCTCGCTCCTGGCCGACTACTTCAGCAAGCGTGGCCCGGGCGCCGGCCTCAAGATGAAGATGCGCTCCGAGAAAAGCCACACCGAGGCGATGATATACGGCATGCTCGACAACGACGAGGAGCAGACCGAACACACCAGATTCAACATACCGAAGGAGCGCTACGACGCCTACATCGAGAACTACTGGCACATAGTCCCGCGCCTCGACTTCAGGGGCAGGCTCGAGAAGATCAGCGACATAAACTTCCTCTACGACTTCTTCCGCGAGAGATACGATGTGGACCCGCAGCCGGCGACATACGCCAACATGGACTACCAGCTCGACAGATTCATCGTCTCAGGAACCGTCAGGCCCAGAGTGAACGACTTCTTCTCCGAGGTTGAGAGACTGCCGGAATTCCGCCTCGACATCCCACGCCAGGAACTCTTCGGCAACCTATACTACCAAGGCGAAACCAGCATCGCCAACATGAAGATGAAATGGCGCGACTTCGACATCGCAAGAACCGCAGGCAACCTCGTGGACCCCAAGGATTACGACGCGACCAGGTTCGACACGCTCAACATGCTCTATTATCCGTTCAACCTCGACTGGATAAACATCATCCCAAGAAGCGGAATCAGACTCACTTACTATTCCGACACATCGAAGGACGAGATAAGCCCCGACGACCTCAACACCATGCTGGGCGTTGACAACTTCGGAAGAGGACAGCAGGGCGGAAATGTCTCGAACTACGACAGCAGGGGAAATGGCAAGTGGCGGTTCGCATACGAGGGCGGACTCGAGGCAAACACAAAGATATCCCGCGCATGGTCCGAAACCAGAAACGCCTTCTGGGACATCGACGGCATCCGCCACGTCATCGTCCCATACACCAACTACAACTTCATCCCCAAGCCCAGCCTCGACCGCGACAAGATATACTACTTCGACGACATAGACCGCATGAACAGGCAGAACTTCGTCCGCCTCGGCGTCCAAAACCGCCTCGAGACACGCAGAGGCGATTGGGACAAGCAGGCCATATACACTTGGGCCACCATGGAAAACTACGTGGACTACCATTTCGCCCGCGAGAGGAAGATAGACGGCTCCAAGTTCTCCAGCATCGGCGACTTCGGGACAAAACTCGAATTCACGCCTTTCGAAGACTTCTCCTTCACCAACGAACTGCTCCTGGACGGGAACAACTTCAAGATAAACAAGTACTCCGCCGGCCTGCAATACGAAATCACGCACCGGTGGAAGGTCCTTGCAGGATACAACTACTCCAGCGAATACGACCAGAGAAGCGTCTACTCCATGGGAAGCAGCCTCACCGAAATCACATCCGGAAGCTCCTTCCTGAGAAGATTCGGAAAAGGACAGAACGTCTCCTTCGGACTCGAATTCCCTATCAGGGAAAGCACTCGCGGCGAATTCGAGGTCGCATACGACATGGAGGCCAAAATGATAACAGACAGCAAGGTCAAGCTCATCCAGAACCTCCACTGCTGGGAGGTCGCACTCGAATACGGTCTCAAACAGAGGGACTCCAGCACCGGCAACAAGGAGAACAAGCACAACATAATGCTCATGTTCTACCTCTCATCCGCCCCGGGAGTCAAAATCCAGGCGAAACAGTCCAGATCCACCGGCGGAGAAAACAGCGACAACTCGTCGGATTGAACCTGAATCCCCTCGCCAATCTCCCAGCGCGGCTGGGGATGAGCGGCCGAGCGATAGCGAGGTTTGCTCAATCCTCTTGTTATGATTGCTGTTTTTTTTCTCTTTCTGTCAGGCGATCAGCCTGACTTTGGACTGCGGCGGCTCGACGCCGCTTTGGATTATGGCGAAGCCATTTTTTTCGCTTCGCTCCGCGAAACTTGTCCGTTCTCCTTCGGAGAAAGAGCCGGCGGATTCTTCGCCTCCGGCGAATTCAAAAGCGTTGTCAAGCCACCGCAGTCCAAAAGACTTGTCCGCCTATCATTTCAGAACCCGAAATATCATGGAATTTAACTTGATACCAATCTTGTTTTACAACGAGCTAACGGAGGCAAGGAAGAAAAATAAATTTCACTTTTTTTACCACTAATCTACACTAATGGAACACTAACGGACTACGAAAAATGCGGAAATCACCAAACCTTTCCCACCACTGTGTAGAAAGACTTTTCACAAGGAGATAACGGAGGAAACGGAGGGAAATGAATTTGCCGCTGTCCGCGCTGGCGCGGACAGGTGTCGGACTGCAACAGAAAGACAAAGCCTGCGGCCTTGCCTTTCGGTTGCGGACCGACTGTCGCTCTCTCCGAGAGCGCGGCAAATTCTGGACGGCAATTCCTTCGCGTCTTTTCGCATGTTTCGTAGTTGGAATGCGGTTGTCATTAGTGACGAGTTAGTGTCAATTAGTGGTTGAAAACTTTCTTTCCTCCGTTACCTCCTTGTAAAAATTTTTTGGAAAAAAAGTATCTCCGGATTTTCCACATTTCAAAAGGGTTTCATAGGCAGACTTGTCGTTGTCTGAACCTTCCCGCAAGATGGAGATTTACAGGAATGCCCCCGCCTCGACAAGCCTCCTGCGAATTTCGCAGCCGTCCAGCTCGCCTACCGTCTTGCCGCTTTTACATGAGATTGCGGCGGCCATCCCCGCGGCTTGTCCAAGCGAACATGCCGGCGGCATCACCCTGAGGCTGCTGTGCATCGCGTGGTCGGCCGATATCGGACGTCCGCCTACAAGCAGATTGTCGGCACCTTCCGGGACTATGCAGCCGTATGGGATTTCATACCATTCGTCCTTAGGCATGTGGACCATTTCGGTCCCGCCACCGTCCGGGTTGTGTATGTCTATCGGATAGTTCACCCTGCATATTGCATCGGGGAACTTCTCCCTCGTCTTGAAGGATTCGACGGTCAGACGCCTGACCCCTTTCACCCTGCGGGTCTCGCGGACGCCGATCTGCGAGGCCATCGAGCATATCG
>CAZGJP010000048.1:12277-12719 GCA_964526605.1 uncultured Lentisphaera sp. | reverse complement strand
TCGTCAGCGCACTGGAGCCTGCCCAAGGTCAACTGTTTCATGTTGCTCAGGCATAGCGAGCGTCTTCCGGATTCTTTCGCCATTGAAAGGGCGGGCAGGAGCAGTGCTGCCAAGATTGCGATGATGGCTATCACCACGAGCAGTTCTATGAGCGTGAACATGGATTTGGTCTTCATCTCTTCTTCTCCCCGCCGTTTATGCATTGAATGAATCCGTTGTCAATCAGTGAACTCCCAGGCCGACTGGTGATGAACCGGGATTGAATTCGTGTTCAGCTCGACCTTGTAGAGGGCGAGCCTTTCGAGCAGGATGATTGTCCTTCCGTGGTATGTTTCATCTCCGTTCAATCTTCTTAGCGGATTTATGATGCCATCACGTATTTCAACTTCTTCGGCGCGGGTGAATTCGATGTTCGAAGAATCCGAGTCGGGGGTGGAGAATT
>CAZGJP010000048.1:0-12267 GCA_964526605.1 uncultured Lentisphaera sp. | reverse complement strand
CACGAACGCGTTCCGTCCCGCCACTAGGAAAGATGAATCACCGAGGCCTATTATGATTCCACCCGCCGGAATCTTCTGCTCGTCCGGAGAGTGGGCGGGCTTCACCAGCACCTTGTGGTCGCCGATCGGGAGTTGCCATGTCTCTCCATTGTCCTGCTGGTAGAACGCCCGGACGGCGGATCTCTTCCGCTCCTCCATGATGGCCGGCATCAACTGCGCCAGAAGCCGGTAGGAGTCCGCGAGAGGATGCCTCGTCCCAAGGATGTCGTCTATGGCGAAGGGAGAGAACCCGAGTCCGTTCGGCTGTCCCGCGACGTGGAAGACAGACGATGCGGAGCGTTGATCCCAGTTTGTCTCCGGAACGAAGACGGGATTCCCGGCCAGAGAATATTCTTCGCAGGTCGAGCGGAAGTCCTTCTTGTAGATGTCCGGCGCGAAGAAGTCTATGCATGGAGCCGCCGCCTTCCAGATGTCAAGCACCTTCGGGACAGGCCCCCCGCTCGGATACTGCCCCGGCTTTTCTCTGTCCTGGTGAATCAGCCAGGCGTTCGCGTAGAAAGGCAGGTCATATTCCTTCTTTCCTGCCTCGGCGACGCAGTTTACGTATCTTGCGATATGCCAGGCCATGAAAACTTCATCGGCATCGTCGCCGAACACGTCGCTCCAGGTCCCGTCCAAGTCCGTCTTCTTTTTCCGGAGAATCTTCCCGGTTGATCCGGGCAATCCCGCCCCGTTTTCAGAGAGAAACCCGCGCAGTCCGGGGGGCAGCTTCTTCCTGAATTCGCTCTCGGCGAGATGTGAATGGTCTCTGGCCGCCCCCAGAACTCCAACCTCATTTTCAATCTGCATCATCAGCACTGTCCTCTTGTCCCTGTCAATCCTTCTGATTCTCCGCATCAGGCTGGCGAAGGCGCGCGAATCCGCTCCGCATGCCTCCCCGCTGAAGCACGACACGGCATTGGCGTTCAAGCCACTGCTTGTCTGAAGGCGGGGGAATCTCGACAGATCGCTCTTCACCCACTCCGGCGCATAGCATGATGTTGCGTTCTTCCAGGTCCCGAACCAGAGAAGAACAAGCTTCAGACCGTGACGCCCGGCGGATGCGACATGCGAATCCACCAATGAAAAATCAAAGCGCCCTTCTTCCGGTTCGAGAAGCTCCCAATATATGGGGACGAGCAGGGTGTTGAGCCCGAACTCGAACGCCTTGGCGCATAGTTCGTCAACCATCCCGCGCGACGCCGCGGAAGAGTTTCTCAGCTCGCCTCCCAGAACGAAAAAGGGGCGTCCACCGACAAACAATCCCCCGGCTCCCTCCCCTCCGCAGGCCCTTGATTTCCTCTTCATGGAGAAACCACAATTCTATATAGATTTAATCTCCATATTATAGTATATGCCATTGACATTGTCAACGCCTGTCCTCGAATTTCTTTGAAAAATCTTGAGGGTCTTCCCGGCTTGGACTTCTGGCGGCAAGGATTGGCATGCCGTGCGTCTGCCATCGCTACCAGTGTGGAGGATTCGAAGGATATTCGTGGAAAAATCGTCTTGCATGCTTGACAAGCCGAATATCGCGCGTAGAATAATATATATAGAAATAGACAGGGATGTCTCAATGCCTTCTATTTCATGTCGTTTCTCGGAGTACGCGTACCCCGGAGAAACGGAAGCGTGCCCGGCCTTGGTGGCATAATTCGTTGCCGCCAGGGTAGATATTGCATCAATCGTGTATCAAATGCAATATCTAGGTAAACAATGGATTGCGGACGGGGGCCATGGGAAAGAAAACATTCAAGTATCAGGACATAGCTGTTTCTCTCGAGAAAAGGATAGTGTCGGGTGATTTCGTTCCCGGTCGGCCGCTGCCTTCCGAAATTCTCCTCTCCGGCCAATACGGGGTCAACCATCTGACGTTCAGGAAGGCGATGGAGCTTCTCGTGAGGAATGGCAGGGTTGTGCGCCATCCCGGGCGTGGGACCTTTGTGGTTGGGGAGAGCATTTCAGGGGCCAGGCCTGGCAGAAGGATTCTCTACGCCGGCGAGATAGAGTCCCATTTTTTCAGGGAGCTGTATCTTGCCATCCTGCGCGACGCGCAGGTTTCCGGCCAGAGGCTGGCCACGTTCAATCCGGCGTCTCCGCAGGATTCGTCCAGGGATCTGGCCAGAGAATTGAAGCCCAGGCTGGAGGAGGCCGATGCGGTGATCTGCAACAAGAGCTGCGTTCGTGCGGTCTGCTCTCTCAACAGAAGGAACCAGAAGACCATCGTCCTTGCGGACATATATGGCGATGGCGGTGAACTTCCGCCATGCTATTCCATTTCATGCAACGTCTTCCTTGCCATCAGAATGGCGACGGAGCATCTCATCAGGCTTGGGCACCGCAGGATCGCATTTGTCGGAGCGCCTGACAGGATATCCCCTCTCTCGAAAAAATTCAGGATTCCCGCCCGTTCGCGTCTGGCGTTCCAGGGATATGCCACGTCATTCTTCATGTCCGGGATGCAGATGCCTGAAAATTTGGCGGTCGGACCGCTCGGAGAATCCGTCGATGAATGTGAAAACTCCATTTTTCCCTGGCTTGAAACCCTTGGAAAATGGCCGACCGCCTTCGTGTGCGAAGGAGACTTCCGTGCGGCGGCGTTGATCCGTGCGGCCGCCAGATATAAACGATTCGCTCCCGCCGACTTCAGCATCACGGGAACCGGAAACACTCCGTGGGCTGAAATGACAAATCCGCCTCTGACGAGTGTCTATCTCGGGGAGAAGGAGATGGCGGCGACGGCGATCTTGATGGCTGGCCAGGCTCCGCCCCGGGAAAGCCATGCCATGCTCGTCTCTCCCAAGTTGATAGCAAGAAGCTCGAGCAGGAGGCTGAAATGAAAAAAATCCTCGTAACTCTCCTGATGTCGTTTTCAACGCTGCTGCGGTCCGGAACTCTGCCCGATCCGGCTTCCGGCGGGAAGGACGGAAAACCGATGGACATCCTCTTCCTCAGGGGGAATGTCGAGATAGGCTTCGGCGAACCGATTCCAATTGACGGCGAATATGTTGGCAAGCTGGAGGAGCTCGGATACAAGGTCCATGTCGCAAGAGACTTCAACCCGCTGACGGAGGAATATCTCCGCCAATTCAACATTGTCGTATGGATAAATCCAAGTCCCTATTCGGCGGGCAGCCGCTATTTCGGCCCGGACTCGTGGCAGGGCGGCATGCATATGGGCACGGTCAGGAAGAATGCTGGAATCCTCGAGAGATATGTCGCGGCCGGCGGTGGACTCCTGGTCAACCCTGCGATCGAGGAGATCGGAATGCCTGTCAGCGAGTCCCACAGGATTCTTCTCAAGCCCTACGGCATGGAAACCGAATGCGCGCAGGTCAGAGACAAGAGGCACGAGTTCGAATTCGAGAGAATAAGCAAGAAGTTCCCCATGTTCATGTCCTGGACGGATGCAATTTTGGACCACCCCGTCGCGGAAGGAGTCAGGCGCATCTACTATCCCGCATATACGATGCGCTGGGACGACAACGTGACGACGGTTCCGCTCTATCCGAAGGACCCCGCCTGGATTCCCTTTGTCAAGGCCATGCCGGAGGCGACTGTATCCTGGTATCGCGGCACTCCATATGAATTAGGGCACTGGAAGGATGCCGAAGGCAGGGACACGCCCGTGATCGCCGCCGGCAGGGACTACATGCAAGGCCGCATCGCGGTCGTGGGCGTATGCCATTTCCACCTCTTCTACTATCCTTACAGTTCTAAGAAGAACCATGCCGAATGCTATTTCGGGGCGCAGGATGGGAAGCTCATGGAAAAAGGTTTTGACGGCGCACCGAGCGACATGGCGAAGCTCCTCGACAATCTCTACCGCTGGCTTTCCGTTCCGGGAGTCAAGCTCGGCTTCGGCGGATATGACGCCAATGCGGGCCTGAAGCTGGCGGAGATCCCGAAGCAGCCAGTCGGAAATGTCTCGGAAGTCTGGGCGGACAAGGATCCCATGAACACAGGGAAGGTAAGGCCGATGAAAATACTTGTGGGTGCCCGCTCGGAACACGGAGGAGGAAGGGGAAGCGTGGAGGAATATGCCCAGGCCGCCGGAAAGGCCGGAGTGGACGTGATCGCGTTCACGGACAGATTTGAGGACAGCGATGAAATCAATTATGGGAAATTTGTGGAGGAATGCAAAAAATATTCATCCGAAAAGGTCTTTCTCCTGCCGGGCGTCGATGTGGAGGACAGCCTCGGAAACCGTTTCCTCCTGCTAGGACTGGACAGCCCCATCAGGCCGCATCTCCTTGTCGAAAAAGAAGCCGACAGCCCCGGGAAAAAACTCATCTGGACCGGCCACATGCTTCTTGGGATGGGAGAGGTTCTGCCGGTCGTCGCGAGGCCCCAGCAGCTCAATGCGCCGAGGGAGAATGGACAGCTTCCGCCCGACCTTTACAGCCATTGCCCCGGCGTCGCGCTGGCGACATATCGGGGCGGCGATAAAGTTGACGACGGGCTTTTCGCCTACCGTTGGAGCCTTTTCAACGCGTCGCTGCCAATCCCGGTGGCGGTACACGAAGTGTTTTCGCCGGACGAGCTTGAAGCAGCAGCCGCGAACGGGCTCCAATGCTATGTGAACGCGGACAGCCCCGAACATGCCGCCTTCTATTTCAGGCAGGGGCACATGTCCGCCGGAGGAAATCCGATGCGCTACTACGTGTCTTCCGGGCCGCTGATCGATTCGGCGTCAATTGACGATTGGCGGAGCGAGCACTGGACCATCAGGATCAAGGCGCACGACGGCTGTCCGATAACGGGTCTGACGGCCTGCGACCAGGCTGGAGCATATAGAAATTTCACCACATCCGGCGACACGATTGATGTTTCGTTCAGCGGGAATCTCGGCTCGCAGCGCTGGTTCCTGATCGAGCTTGTAGATCAAAACGGAGGAAAGGCTTTCCTTTCCCCGATCAGAAGCCTGCCGGAACGCCATTTCATCCGTTGCATCGACAGGCAGAACTGGTTTGGGAACCTGAATTTCAGGTATCTGACCTACACCGGGCGCACCCGTTCTCTCCCGGCCACTGGTGCGACGATTTCCCTGCCCGGAATCAAGCTCGGCTCGGACCCATGTCCGAAGTTGCAGTTGAAATACATCGGTCCTGGCCATACCGTCACGGAATACGATATGGACATGCTTCTCGTTCCCGGGGCGCGCGATCCCGGCGCCGACAACGCCCCGATATTCAACGCTATCCCGAACGAATTCTACAATGGGAAAATCAGATATGTTTTTTATTCAACTCCGGGCGGCAAAGGCTCCATGCCGGAAATAATCCAGTCCATGATTGATTTCGAAATATTACAGGATATGAAACCAACAGGCGATGTATGGCCCGTCATCGGAAAGGCCGACCAGGTAAAACCCGGCAGTAAATATATTTCAGCCGATGGACAGGAAGGAGTCTTGGCCAAAAATGGATTTGCAGACCTGCCCGCCGGAGGCGCCGTAGGCAACATCATAGCATTGACTCCAATGCGCGTTTCAGACAAGGGGCTTCTCGGTTTTGCGAATTCCGCAGATTCCAATGAAATACGGAAGGGCACGACCTACCATGCGGAATTCATCACAGTCCCGCCGGACAAGGTCGCGGAAATAAGAAGGGCCATCGGGTTTGACGGAAAAGTCCCCTATGGTTTTTCAATGACGCAGGGGAAGCTCGAAAAAGCGGGATTGACCGCGGATTTCGCAGCCGAGAATTACGGGATGGCAGGAGACCTCAAAGGTGTCTCGAACGATTGCTGGTGGAACGGCAAGCGTTTCCTGCCTCTCCGTGCGAAGGGGGTTCGGAAAAACTGGCCCGTCGGTCTGTGGAACAAAAAAACAGGGGCGATACAGTCCTTCGACGTCTTTGAAGGAGTCGCAATGGGCGCCTTGAATCCGACCGAGGATTGCGGATTCTACTTCGGCAATCTCCTCATCGCTTCGGACGAAAGAGTCTGCCTCTCGTTCGCGTCGGACTGGAGCGGAGAAGGCGCCCGTATCGAAGTCCATAATCCCACCGATGCCGACTTGACGGTGAAAATAGACAGTCCGGGGGCGATAACAGGAAAACAGCGGATTTCAGTGGAGCTTGAGATTGGGGCCGGACAGACCAAATACATTGCAACAGGTATGAAATGACGGAAATATCCGATGGAGTCAAGGTGTTGTTCGAACTGCCGCAGCGGGACGGGCGGACCTTCTTCGGCATCTCTCAAGTCGAGATAGCCGGCGTGAAGCTGATGGATCCGTCGTTCCATTCCGTTTTCGCGATTGGAAGTCCGGACGGATGGGATTATAATTCTTTCGAGATCGTCGAGTCCCTCCGTGGAGATGGCGGATATGTCGTGAGGACTTCCGCTTCCGCCGTGGATTCGGGCCGTCTCTGGCTAAGGGACCAATACAACAACGACATAATGCGGATCGGGAAGCCGAGGACCGCGCCCATCCTCGATGTCACCTTCAAATTTCTGCCAGTGGAGATGGAATTCGGATCCCGGCGTTTTTCGGGATTCAATCTGTCGCTTGATTTTTCATCGCCTGGTTGCGGACTCGCCCTGATGCGATGGCTCCAGCATTGGGAGATAGGAGCTTCCTGCGAGGGGAACAGAATACTGCATCAGAGCCAGATCTCGTCTCCGTTCCACAGCATGACCAAAGACAGCGCCTGGAACAATTCGTGCTGGAAAGGGCTGGAACTCGGTTGCGGAATGAAAAACATGTCAATGCAGTTCAATTCCCGCTGCTCGTATCATCAGCTTTTCGATTTCATCTACAACGAGAACGGCGTGATGGTCGGATATTTCCCGGAGGCGGATTCGATCCAGACCGCAAGCGTGAAAAATGCCGGGGAAAACAACTTTTTCATCTGCGACATTGTCGAGTTCCCGCTCGCCGGGAAAGGACATCTCGCGGGGAAAAACATTCTCTTCTCGAAAAACCGCGGCAATATTGCGGACGACATCGACGCCAAAAACACATGGTTCCGGATAAACCATCATCTTGAAAATTCATACAGGAAGCAGACAAATATCGTTAAAAGCCGGATCATGCCGACCGAGCTCGACGGAATGTGGGAAACTGTCGCAATAGACTCGAAACTTTGTTTCGGAGACAAAAACTCATGCGTCCCGGCCGAGAAATATCTCGAAAAAATCGCGGAGGAGAAGATCCCTCTGCTCAAGAGCCAGGGCTTCAGGCGCTTCTGGACCAGGCCGTTCTGCACGAGCGACACCAGCGAAATGCTGTTTTGGAACAAGACAATGCGCGGCCGTGGAATCATGGATGGCGATGTCGCGTTCGGGTCGTGCTGTTGCGTCAGGGAATACAAACCCGCCAAGATCTTCGGCGGTGGAGAGGCGGCGCGGAGCTTCTACCAGGCAGGCCGCAAGGCGGGCATGGAGATCGGGATCTGGGTCGGGAATCATCTTTCCACCAAGGCGCCGGTCCTGGGGGAACACCCGGAATGGGTCCTGAAGGACTGCAGTTCAGCCAATCCGACCGGAGGATACGACAACCATGTCCTGGCGGTGGTGAACTGGAATTCGGGAGCCGCCGAGTGGATTCTGAAAGACCTTCTCGAATGGAAGAAATCGTTCGGACTCGACTTCATCTTCTTCGACTCCCTCGGCAATCTCGGGCTCAAAACCAGAAACTTCGCCGACGACAGGCTCAGGAACAACTTCGACGGACTCTGCAGATTCCTCTCGGAACTGACTTCAAACGGGATACAGGTTATATGCGAGGGCCGCAGCTTCATGGGGGCTGCGTATTTTGCAATATCAAGCCAAGGGAACATGCACAGCGACGATGACCCCCTCATAGGGCAGAACAGCCTGAGCTGGTTTGCCGGACATGAAGACATGCTGACCGGAATGCAGCTCTTCACTGAAAAGGTTAAATTTCAGGATGAGAAATCCTTCCTGGACATGAATTTCAGAATCATCGCGAATGGCGGCATATTGAAGACAAGAGGATGCGGGGTCAACGGTGTCTTTGATCTCTACAAGATATTCAATCATGTCTCGGAGCTCATGCATATGAGGGAGCTCCTGCCGGATTCCCAGGGCGTCCTCTGGCATGCCGAGGACGGCAGGAGGCTGCTTTTCTCGTATAGGCCCGGCGTCTTCAGGCTCGACGACGGAAGGAAGGTCGCGAAAGTCACTGCAGAGGGAATATCGCCATACGGGACGATGAACGATATCAGGACCGACAAACACGATGTCCACGTCATCATATAAATTGTGAATACATATATGGCCAGGGGTTAAGATGCCGTCAAACTTCAGATCAGGCGTTAATTTGTCGCACTGGCTTTCCCAATGCGACCTCGGCGATCTCGATCGCTTGGAGAATGCCGTGAAGCCGGACGACTTCAAGCGGATAGCGGATGCCGGAGCGGACCATGTGCGCCTGCCGGTGGACTACAAGCTCATAGAATCGGAGAAATCAGGATTGCGTCCGGAGGGCCTGCGCCACATGGATTCGGCGTTCAAAAACGCGAAGGATTCAGGACTCGCGATGCTGCTCGATCTGCATTCGGCTCCAGGAATGAGCTTCGCCACGCCTGAAGCGAACAACATATGGAATCGTGAGGACCTGCAGATGCGATTTTCGCGGATATGGCTCGGGATCTCGGAGCATTTCGGAAAATCCGATACGGATTGTCTCGCATTTGAACTGCTCAACGAGCCAACGGCAAAGGACAGCCGCGACTGGAACAGGATCGCCACGATCGGCTTCGACGCCGTGAGAACTGTCTCCTCGGAAAGACTTGTTTTTGTCGGATCGAATTCGTGGCAGTCCCCATGGACATTTCCGGATCTCAAGGTCTTCAACGATCCGAATGCCGTGTATTCGTTCCATTTCTACGAGCCCTTCATTTTCACGCATCAGAAGGCGAGCTGGGTCGGAAATCTGAAAAGGCTTGACATGGGCATGGAGTATCCATCCGTGGTCCCGAATATCGAGAAGGAGGCGGAGGCGATGCCGGATGCCTCAATGAAAGAGCAGACGCTCATTTATTCGGGGGAAAGACTCGACATGCAGCGGCTTCGCCGGACGCTCGCCCCAGTGATGGAATTCAAAGATGGGAACAAGGCGGAAGTCTATTGCAGCGAATTCGGCGTGATAGACCTGGCTTCCGACATTTCCAGGGTGAACTGGTTCTCCGACGTGATCTCGATCTTCAGGGAATGCGGCATCGGCTGGGCTGTATGGGACTACATGGGCACGTTTGCGATATTCAAGAAGGATGGAACTCCGAAACCGGAGATGAAAGTCATATTCGGATGAATTAAAAAAAGGAGAGAAAAAATGAAAACGGTCAAGCTGGCGGAAATGGCGTTGCGCATCGCAATCCTTGGATTTGCGATCCTTCCGCTCCGCTCCCAGGACAAGGCCGAGGAAAAAAAGGCGCCCACGGTGGAGCAGGAGCCTCGGAATCTGGATTTTTACCTGCTGATCGGACAGTCGAACATGGCGGGAAGAGGAAAATACCAGGAAGGCGTGGATAAATTTCCCAAGGACACGGTTTACGTGCTCAACGACAAGGGCAAGTTCGTGCAGCTTCAGCCCTATCCGTTCATAAACCACTATTCCTCGATACGAAAGTCGGCCGCGCAGATCAGCCCCGGATATTCGTTCGGCTTGGCTCTCCTCGAGGCGAACCAGGGCAAACCCTTCGCATTCGTATCGAACGCAAGAGGTGGAACCTCCATCAACGAATGGGTGAAAGGCACGAAATACTTCGACGAGGCCGTCCGCAGGACGAAAGAGGCGCTTGCGGCTGGAGGACAGCTCAAGGCGATACTCTGGCATCAGGGAGAGACGGACTACCGCGAAATAATCAAGGTCAAGGGAGAGGAGGACAAGCGCCTCGAGGAATATTTCGGAAAACTCAGGCAGTTCATAAAAGACCTCAGGACGGAAATCGGAGACGAAAAAGCGCCTTTCATCGCAGGGCAGTTGAACAGCAATTTCAAGCTCTTCAACGAGCGCATCCTCAAGCTTCCAGACGAGGTCGAAAACACCTACGTGGCAAATAGCGACGGCCTGACGACGATCGACGATTCCCATTTCGACAGGGACAGCGTGATCGAGCTTGGAAAACGCTACGCCGAAATATATCTCTCAATACAAACAAAAAAATAAAAAGATGAAGACAAGCAATCCGATACTTGGAGCATCAATCGCCGCCATCGCCTTCCTGGTCGCGCTCTCCGCTTCCGCTGGCGATGGAATCCCGTCTCTCGACTGGCGGCAGCGCTCGGACTGGATCAATGTGAGGGAAAACGGCGCAAAAGGAGATGGAAATACCGATGACACGAAAGCGCTGCAGTCCGTAATGGACAAAGTGAAAAGTGGTTCCATCATATATTTCCCTCCCGGAACATATCGCATAACCGAGACCCTCTCGATAGCCGGGCCGGCGTTGGGAACCGCCCTGATCGGGCATGGCAGGGATACATGCCTGCGCTGGGACGGAGAACAGGGTGGGAAGATGCTGAAAGTGGACGGACTGGCGCAGAACGCGCGATACGAGGGCTTCGTGTTCGATGGAGCCGGAAAGGCGGACATCGGCCTATGGCACGTGAACAATGCGAGATTCGAGACGGAAGTGCTGCATTGCAACATGCATTTCAAGGGATTGCAAAGGACTGGAATCCACATGGAGCTGAACTGGCGCGACCAGGGCGACAAATACGCCACCGCGGAGGTAGTATTCAGGAACTGCCTCTTCGAAGACTGCGCCACGGGCGTGTGGGCCGGCTCCTTCAACGACTACAACTACAGCTACGAAGGCTGCGAATTCCGCAGATGCGGGACCGGGGTTTACTGCTGCAAGGGGAATTTCTACATCAGGAATTCCCATTTCGAGGAAAGCAGGGAGGCGGATATTGTCTTTATCGGCGAGCATGGATCCTCCGTGCGGAGGGTGAGTTCCTGGAAGTCAAAATGCTTCGTGAAGAGTTCCAGCAGCGTCGCGCCTCTCATACTGGAGGACTGCCACATCGGGGCTTGGACTGCCGGAGAAAAAGGGATAGGAGAGGACGGCTGCCCAATAGTCCATGCCGGCTGCCAGATGCTGATCTTCGACTGTAGCTTCGAGAGCCCTCCTGACTCGCGCCCGCCAGTATATGCCAAAGGGAGGATAATCCATTCGGGCTGTAAAACGCCCGAGGGAACCGCCTTGTGCGGGGTGCTGCGCGGAAGAAGCGCCGGCGACATCGCCCTTGAAAAGAAGGTTCTCGGGACAAACGTGATAAGCCTGCCTGACGGCGACCGCGGAACGAGCAGGATCACGGCGCGGACGAAATTCCTCAAGCCGGAATGGCAGGTGCCGGGGAGGATATTCGACGCGAAACTTGATTTTGGCGCCAAGGGCGATGGAAAATCCGACGACACAAAGGCGCTGCAGAACGCCATCGATGCCGCGAAGGAATGCGGCAACAATGCCATCGCATACATCCCTTTCGGAACTTATACGGTCTCCGGGCCGCTCCGGATGGAGGGAAGCAATTATGTCGTCGGAGGCTGCGGCCCCATGACGCGCATCGTGTGGAAAGGCCCTGAAGGCGGCACCATGCTGAACGTGGAAGATCCAGAAAATCTAAGGCTGGAAAACATCATGATCGGACACCATGACGGCGGACTCGGCGGGAATTCAATTGACATTCTGCACACGGACACGCGGCCGTCCTCGATGCGCTATGAGGCCGTGTTCGTGTTCGGCATGTACCAGAAGAAGCCCTTCGAGCGCGGCTTCCTCTTCCGCGGTCTCTCGAAGGATTCCGTGGTCATGCTCGACAGGGTGAACGGCAACCTGCATTTCACGGATTGCGGGAGAGCGACCATATTCGCGCCAGTCAGCTACGAGGGATCGCTTGTCATTGATGGCAAAAAGACGGGACGTGATGGATTTATTGGCTTCCTGACCCGCATGTCCACCGTGGTTGCAGGGGGGCTTTATCTCATGGACAACAACAGCGTGGTTATCAGTGATTTCTACATGGAGCAGTCGGATGGAGGATATTATTTCGAGGGTGCCGAAGGCCTTCCGCCAGGCCGGGCGACGATACAGGCGCCCAAGCTTCACCTAAGCGAGAAGATGAAGGATCCGCCACCAGTGATATGGATAAAGGATTATGCCGGAGAAATAATTCTCGGCCCCGCGCAGTTTCCATGCTGGCCCCCTCTTCCCGTCTTAAAACAGGAGGGGGCGTCGCCGCTGGCTATCA
>CAZGJP010000047.1:0-13111 GCA_964526605.1 uncultured Lentisphaera sp. | reverse complement strand
CATCCCGTATCCCGCATCCTGCATCCCGCATCTTGCTACGCTTTTCCTGTGCTTCCAAAACCTCCGGCGCCGCGCATCGAATCGGAAAGCTGATCCACGATCTCAAGTTCGACCTCTGGCAGCTTGCATATCGCCAGCTGGGCGATCCTGTCGCCCCTCTTGACCGAATATGGCTCCTTGCCGCAGTTCATGATTATCACACATAGTTCCCCGCGGTATCCGGCATCTATGGTGCCGGGGCTGTTCAGGACGCTTATGGCATGCTTCAGCGCCAGCCCGCTCCGCGGCCTCACCTGTCCCTCGTAGCCCGGCGGGATTTCCATGAAAACACCCGTGGGCACGAGGTGGGGTTCGGCGGGCTTCAATTCCATCTCGACCCTCGAGCGCAGATCGAAGGCGGCATCGTCGTGGTGCGCCTTCTTCGGGGCCAGGTCCGAGCATCCCTCCAGCATCTTGATCTTCAGTTTAACTTCCATGTCGCGTTCACCTCTTGTTGCTTGGGGACTGGCTTCGCCCCGGTTCAATCAATGCATCACGTCGCAGACCTGTCTCGCGGTGTGGAACCCCGGCCAGCTGTTCACACGGCTCTCCCTGATGGAGGATGGCTTGACGTATGGCCTCAGCCTGCCGTTCCTGACCCCATCGGCTTTCGTCTTTCTCATCTGCGACACGAGAAGCGCCCTCATCCTCTCCAGCGTGCCCGAATCCGGATCCGCCTTCGCAAGGTCGCATTGCTCGTAGGGATCGTTCTCCAGGTCGAAGAGCAACTCGCCTCCGCCCATCCCTGTCCATAGATACTTGTATCTACCCTCGATGACGCAGTGGAGATGTCCGCATCTCGCGAAGAAAATTTTCCTGCGTCTCTTCCCGGGAAGCTGGTCGAAGAGGCTGATGCCATCGGCCTTGAGCCCGCGTGGAGCCTCCACCCCGGCCGCCGCCAGACATGTCGGCAGAACGTCGGCCAGACAGACCAGCGAATCGCATATGGTGCCGCGAAGCGTGTCGTCAAGCAGTCCCTTGGCCGGCACCACTATCATGGGAATGTGCGCGGATCCCTCGAAGAAAACCTGCTTGGCCGCGAGGTGGTGGTCCCCCAGCATCTCCCCATGGTCCGATGTGAATATTATCGTGGTGTCGTCCATGACGCCCATCTCCCGCATCCTCGCGAAGAGTATCCCGAGATTGTAGTCTATCTGGGTTATGCATGCGTAGTAGGCGCGCTTGGCGTCGAGGAGCTGGCTCCTCGAAAGCCTCTCGGCGAATCCCAGCATCCGCGAGCTCTCGAGAAAGCCAGGGCAGATCCCGGAGGGATCGTGCGACCAGTCCCCATAGACAGGCGGCGGCAGCTCCGCATTCTGGTAGAGCATCCAGTAGCTGGCGCAGGGATCGAAAGGCGGATGCGGCTTCGCGAAACTTGTCCACAGGAAGAAAGGCCTGGAATCGTCCCTGGTCTCGAGAAAGTCCACCGAACGGTCCACGGTCCAGTGCGTCAGGCTCGACGTCTCGTCCACGGTGGAAACCGCCACCTCCATCTCGTTCTGGCCGAGACCATGGTTGCTCGGAACGCCCCTCTGCGGATTCCTCCCCATGTGGCGGTAGTAGTCCTCGAGTATCTCCATGTGCTCGAAGCCGTAGTTCCTCCTGTTCGGATGGAAGTGCATCTTGCCCTGCGCCCGGGTCTGCATGCCGGCGGCGGTCAGTATCCCGGCGAGGCTCAGGGAGGGGTCTATCGGCGAGGGCCTCCCATGGTTCAGCGTGAAGTCGTTGGTGAATCCATGCTGCCCGTTCATTATCGTCGCACGGGCTGGAAGGCAGACCGGCGCGTCGGTGTAGCAGCGGGAAAAGGCTATCCCCCTGTCAACCAGCCAGTTCAAGTGCGGAGTGTTGATATGCTTGTTGCCGAGAGCCGCTATCGTGTCGAATCGCTGCTGGTCCGTCGTTATGAGCAGTATGTTCTTGCCGTTCATGCCCGGTCTCCTCCCGTCCTGTTCCGGGCATAAGCTAACTCTTCGCTGAGAATATTCAACATCCTGCTTTTGACTTGCATCCGAATCGGCAATATATTTGAGGGCAACTTGCTTTCAAAACCAGTGGGAAGGCCGTTTCTCGATGGAAACCCCTCCCGATCGTGTCATACGCCAGGGATGCTCCGTCGAAAGGAAGCATTCCCCTGCGACAAACCAAGGACCGCGCATCATGTGGCAATACGTCGCGAAAAGAATCCTGCTGGCGATATTCACCCTCTTCGTGATACTATTCGTATCATACATGCTCATAAGGCTCGCCCCGGGCGATCCGACACGCAGCTCCTTCCTCGGCGAGGGGGAGTCCGCCGCCTCCAATCTGTCCAGCGACAAGAGCGCATTCGCAGTGAACAGATCATTGAGACAGAAACTGCACCTCGACAGAAATCCCCTCGTCGGATTCGGATACTGGTTCAAGGGCGTCCTGACCGAATTCGACTTCGGAGAATCAGCCACGGTCGACAGGGGGCGCCCGGTGCTGTCCCTCATCATGGACAGGCTTCCGGTCACAATCAAGCTGAACATCCTTGCGACGCTCGTCATATATCTCCTCGCAATACCACTGGGAATCCATTCGGCGGTCTTCCCGGATTCCCGGGCCGACAAGACCGCAACTTTCCTCCTCTTCCTTCTCTATTCGCTTCCAGGATTCTGGACGGCGCTGATGCTGCAGGCGCTTCTATGCGACGGCGGCAGCTTCCCGATCTTCCCCCTCAAGTGGCAGCCCGGCGGCGACGAATGGGGCAGGAGCATATTCAGGATAATCCTCGACGGCGCGTCGGGCTATCTCCTGCCTGTCTTCTGCCTGAGCTACGCCGGATTCGCCGGGCTCTCGCGCTTCGCGAGGGCAAGCATGATGGAGGTCGTCAGGAAGGACTACATCAAGACGGCCCGGGCGAAGGGGCTCTCCGAGTTCTCCGTGGTCTTCAAGCACGCTCTCCGCAACGCCTTCATCACCATGATCACTCTCTTCGCAGGTCTCCTCCCGGGACTTGTCGCCGGAAGCATCTTCATAGAATATGTCTTCAACATCCCGGGAATGGGATCTCTCTCCATGATGGCCCTAGGCAGCAGGGACATCCCGCTGGTCATGGCAATCTTCGCATTCGGAAGCGCCCTGACACTGGCGGGAATAATGCTGTCAGACCTCCTCTACGTCCTCGCAGACCCAAGGATAAGCTTCGACGAGAGAATATGATTCGCTCATAGCATCCGGATCATCGTAGAGCATCGGGGAGGCCGATCTTTTCGAGGCCTCGGAAAATCCAGGCGAGAAACTTGTAATGATGCTAGCTCGGTCCCGAGGCGCTCGGGATAGATATTGCATTAATCGCATGTCAAACGCAATACACAGGTTAAAACCCGAGAGTAAATCCCCTTGGAAGCCAAAAACGGCGGATTTTATCATTTCCGCTTGCGAAAGCTTGGACAACGTGTTAAATTCCGTTCTCCAAGGAAGACACCCGTCGGGAAATCGAGGATAGGCTCTTGCGCAGGGAAACAAAGATGGAGAGGATACTGGATGCGGCCGGCATCGCGCGGCTCGTCGCCTCGATTTCAGGAGAGATCCTGGATGAATTTCCGGGCGCGAAAATCGCGGATCTCGCCCTGGTCGGCATACAGCTCAAGGGTGTCCCGCTCGCTTTGAGGATACGCGACTTCATCCGGAGGAAGAGAGGAGTAAACGTCCCCCTGGGCAAGATAGACATCAGCATGTATCGCGACGATGTCGGAACGCGGCGGAGCATATCGCGGACCCATGAGACGGAGATCCCGTTCGACATGGAGGACAAGGCGATCGTCCTCGTGGACGATGTCCTCCACACGGGCAGGACGATACGTGCCGCGCTCGATGCGATAACCGACTACGGCAGGCCCGCGATGATACGTCTGGCCGTGCTGGTGGACCGGGATGCAAGGGAATTTCCCATAGGCGCCGACTATGCCGGGCTCCGCAGACGCTTTGCCACGGGCATGAAGATAGCCGTGGGATGGCGCGAACTCGGGGAGGGCGATTCGGTCGTCCTGGACACAATAAAGAAGGGGTGATCAGATGACTGGCTGGAAGAGGAAGGACCTGATAGCCATATACGATCTCGATCCGGGGGAGATAAATCTCATCCTGGACACCGCGCAGGAGTTCAAGAAGGTTTCGGGAAGGAGGATAAAGAAGGTTCCGGCCTTGAGAGGTAAAACCGTCGTGAACCTCTTCGTGGAGCCAAGCACCAGGACCAGGACGTCGTTCGAACTCGCGGAGCAGAGGCTCAGCGCCGACATCATAAACATCACCGCGTCGTCCAGCAGCCTGACCAAGGGAGAGACTCTTCTGGACACGGCCAGGAACATCGAGGCGATGCAGGTGGACTTCATAGTCATGAGGCATTCTGCGGTCGGCGCGCACTACTTCCTGGCGGAGCGGATAAGATGCGGCCTGATCAACGCCGGCGACGGCGCGCACGAGCATCCCACGCAGGCGCTCCTCGACATCTTCACGATACGCGAGAAGAAGGGAAGGATAAAGGGGCTGAACGTGACCATACTTGGCGACATACTCCACAGCCGCGTGGCGCGGAGCAACATATGGGGGCTTCTCAAGCTCGGGGCGAATGTGACCGTGGCCGGCCCCGCCACCCTGGTCCCCCACGAGTTCGAGTCCATCGGTGTGAGGGTTTGCGACAACCTCCCCGACGCGCTCGAGGACGCCGACGTCGTGAACCTGCTCCGGATACAGCACGAGAGGCAGAGGGCGGCATTCTTTCCCAGCATTGGCGAATACGCCAGCGTCTTCGGGCTCAATCCGAAGACCATGAGGCATCTCAAGCCGGGCGCACTGGTGATACACCCAGGGCCGATCAACAGAGGGGTGGAGCTCGATTCCAAGATCGCCGACGGGCCGCAGTCGGTGATACTCGAGCAGGTGACCAACGGCATCGCCGTAAGGATGGCGGTCCTCTACCTGATATCCAACGCATTGTCAAGATGAACTCAGACCCGACAATCAGGCAGGTTCTCGTCGACGGCCTCTACCTTCTGGCCTTGATAAATCCGATCAGCAAGGTTTCGGTCCTGTCCATACTTTCCAGCGAGGAGCAGAGGGAGCAGTTCAGACCGCTCATCCTCAAGTCCAGCGCGACCGCCGCGTTCATCCTGCTGGGGACCATGGTCTTCGGAGACTTCGTGCTAGGCAGGATATTCCACGTCCAGATCCACTCCCTGCGCATAGCCGGGGGCTTCGTGCTGTTCTGGGTCGGATTCAACGCCCTCAGGAGAGGGGTATTCTTCGAGCGCGAGACGAAGGACAGGTTCGAGGATCTGGCGATGGTGCCGCTGGCGTGCCCGATGATAGCCGGCCCGGCGACGATAGCGGCCTGCGTGACGATAAGAGGGCATGCCGGAATCCTCCACTCCGCAGCGGCGATAGCGCTGGCCGTGCTCGCAAACCACTTCTTCATGCAGATGTCCAAGCCGATCAGCAGGCTTCTTTCAAAATACAACATACTCGGCGCACTGATCAGGATAACGGGGATAATCGTCATGACCATAGGCACGCAGATGGCGCTGGATGGCCTGGCCGCGTGGAAGAATGCGGTATAGTCCCGCTCCGGAAGCCATCCCGGCGAGGGGAATGGTCTTCTGCGACCTGGATGGAACTCTCGTGGATTCCAGAACGGATCTGGCCTCCGCCGTCAACCAGTCCAGACTCCAGCTCGGACTGCATCCGCTCCCGCAGGGAAAAATAGTGTCTTTCGTCGGCAATGGTGTGCGGAAGCTTGTGGAGAGGGCGTTCGACGGCGAAGCGGTGGACATTCCTCTCGCGGTCGAGAAGGTGAAAGGCAACTATTCCAGATGCATGCTCGACACGACGAGACTCTACGATGGCGTGGCCGAGGGACTTCGCATGATCCGGGCCGCGAATTTCGCAATTGCAGTCCTGAGCAACAAGACGCAGGCCGAGGCCGAGGCCATACTCGATGGGCTCGGGGTGGCCAGTTTCTTTTCCGCAATAGCCGGCGATGGAGGAGGAATTGCGCTGAAGCCCGATCCGGCGGCGGTGCTGGAAATCGCCGGGAGGCTGCACGCGCCTCTGGCGGACTCATGGATACTCGGCGACAACTGGACCGATCTGGAATGCGGGCGCAGGGCCGGCATCAGACGCGCCTTCGCATCGTATGGATTCGGAAACCGGAGGAACGAGGACTGCGACTTCGTCGCCGAATCATTCCTATCCTTCGCCAAAAGCATAGCCGCCTGATACGCCGGAAATTGCCAAAGGCTCCCCGCGTGCTATATTCCGGGATTCACGATCAACATCAAATCAAACCGGGGAACCATGCCTATGACTGAGATGATCGGAAACGGGGAGACGGCCCAGCAGACCGGCCCGGACGAGACAAGAAAGATCGAGACCAGGAAGAAGGGGTGCGGAAGCGGATGTCTGATAGCCCTCGTCCTTGGAGTCGCCGCATTGTGCGTATGCATGGTGATCGGCGGCTTGGTGCTCCTCGTCGCGAACTTCGCAGAGGACGGTGGCGGAATAGGGGACAAGCTGAAGTCCTTCTCCAGCGCAAACGACGGCCTCGTGGAGAAATTCGTCGAGGGCGACAGCTTATCGGCCAACAAGATCGCCCTCGTAGAAATCCGCGGCATGATCACAGGCGCCGACGGAGGAGGGCTCTGGGAGGTGGCAAACTCGTCACTGGTGGTCCGCCAGCTCATGCGCGCGCAGAACGACCCGAACGTGAAGGCGGTCCTGCTCTATCTGGACACGCCCGGCGGGGAGGTCACCGCGGCCGACAACATCTACGAGCAGGTGCTCAGGACGCGCGATTCCGGCAAGGTGGTCGTCTCATACATGAACACTGTCGCCGCGAGCGGTGGCTACTATATTGCGGTCGCATCGGACTTCATAATGGCGCACCGCCTCTGCATCACCGGCAGCATCGGCGTGATAATGCAGGCCTACAACTACCACGGGCTCCTCGGCAAGATCGGCGTCCACACCGAGACCTACAAGTCGGGAAAGATGAAGGACATGCTCGATGGATCGAGGCCCAGGACGGAGGAGGAGAAGGTCCTGGCGCAGAAGGTGATAGACCAGATATACGCCGAGTTCGTGCGGATAGTGGACGAGGGCCGGGAGCAGCTGACAGCCGAGCAGATAAGGAGCACGGAGATAGGCGATGGCAGGATATTCCTCGGATCGGAGGCCCTCGAGCTGGGAATGGTTGACGCCGTGGGCTTCTACGACGAGGCGATAGACACGACGCTCGAGATCGCCGAAATCAGCCCCGACGACTACAAGATAGTGACATACAAGAAGGTGATGTCGTTCTCCGAGATATTCGCGAACATGCGGAGCCCGGAGAACAAAATCTCGATAGACTTCGGGAAGACAAGGAGCTGGGACAGCCTCGTCGAGCCCGGAAGACCATATTTTCTTCCTTCAAGATGAACAAGCACGACAGCGCAAAGGAAATGGAGACCAGGATATCGGCCTTGCAGCGCAGGCTGCGCGCCGGCGGGATTCCATTGCTGCTCATGTTCGAGGGGCCTTCCGCGGCCGGCCGGGGCAGGCTGATCTCCAAACTCATCAACCTCTTCGACTCGAGGGGCTACAGGCTCGTCACCAGTTCGGTGCTTTCCGAATCCGCGGACAAGAGAATCTCCATGCAGAAGTTCTGGATCAACACCCCTGAAAAGGGGAGGATCGCGATATTCGAGAGGACTCCATACGGCGAGCTGGTCGAGAGGGCGATGGAAGGAAGGAGAATCAAACGGCACCTGCGCCAGCTGATGGACTTCGAACGGACGCTCGCCGCAGACGGGACTCTGGTGCTGAAGATATTCCTGGACATATCCGCGAAGGAGCAGCGGAGGCGGCTCAAGAAGCTCGAGAGGAGCAAGTGCAGTCGCTGGAGAGTCACCGACGACGACTGGAGGCAGAACCGCAGATTCGAGAAATACCAGGCGAGGATGGAGCGGATCATGTCCGCCTCGGATGCGGAGTTCGCTCCTTGGCTAAGGCTCGACTGCGGCGACCTCAAGGAGGCCAGGGGCGTGTTGTTCGGGATGGTCGCCGAATTCCTCGAGGAGAGGCTTGGAGGCGCGAAACCTTCCGCCGCCGTTCCACCGCCCACCCCGGCGTCCCGCATCCCGGATTCTCCCACCGACCGCATTGATCTATCGCTGTCGCTCTCCCGGGAGGAATACGAGCGCCGTCTCGAAGAACTCCAGGAGGAGCTGCTGGACCTGGAGTTGAAGATCTACAGGAGGAGATTGCCGGTGGTCATCGCCTTCGAGGGATGCGACGCCGCAGGGAAGGGCGGCGCGATAAAACGCCTCACACAGGGGCTCGACCCGCGCGGATTCGAGGTGATCCCGAGAGCGGCCCCCGCCGAGACCGAGAGGAGGCACCATTACCTCTGGCGATTCTGGAGGAGCTTCCCGAAAAAAGGCCACTTCGCGATATTCGACAGGACATGGTATGGCAGGCTGCTCGTCGAGAGAATCGAAGGATTCTGCTCCGAGAACGACTGGCGCAGGGCCTACGACGAGATAAACGCGATGGAGGAATGCCTCTCCGACAGCGGGGCGGTCCTCTGCAAGTTCTGGCTGCACATCTCGCAGGAAGAGCAGCTCAGGCGCTTCAACGACAGGAAGAACAGCGAGTGGAAGAGCTGGAAGTTGAGCGACGAGGACTGGCGCAACAGGGAGAAATGGCCCCAATACAAGAAGGCCGTTGACGAGATGCTCGTGCGCACAAGCACGGAGCATGCGCCCTGGACGATAGTGGAGGCCGAATGCAAGCTTTATTCGAGAATAAAAGTGCTTTCGACCGTAATAGGCAGAATCAAGGGAAAGGGAGATTTCAAATGATAAGAAGATCCGGTGAATTCTCCTCCGAAGTCCGCGAGGGCATGAGGGGTGGCGAAGGAAAAGTCCGCATCGAAAAACTCTGGGAGCCGGGAAAGGAGCTCAAGGCCAGGACCAGGCTCTTCGCAAGGCTGGTGATCGAACCGGGATCAAGCATAGGCTTCCACAGGCACGAGAACGAGGAGGAGGTCTTCGTGATCATCAAAGGAGAGGCCGAGCTCGACGACAACGGGAAGATATCCAGGCTCAAGGCGGGGGACAGCATCCTCACAGGAGGAGGAGCCGGGCATTCGATCAAATGCGTGGGCGATCAAACTCTCGAGGTGCTCGCCGTGATCTGCGAGTATTGACAATGGGCAGGCCTGAAAAAACACCGCGCCCGGAACACCCGCGGCCACAGTTCGAACGGTCCGAATGGATGAACCTCAACGGGGAATGGTCATTCGAATTCGATCCGGGCAGAAGCGGACTCGAACGCGGTTACGGCAAAAGCACGGGCTTCAAGAGGAAGATACTGGTCCCCTTCTGCCCGGAAAGCGACATCTCCTGCGTCGGGCACAAGGACTTCATCGACGAAATGTGGTATCAGCGGAACGTCTCAATCCCGCGCAAGTGGGCGGGAATGAGGATAATGATCCACTTCGGCGCGGTGGACTACTACTCCGAGATATACATTGACGGGGCTCTTGCCGGCAGACATTCCGGCGGCAGCTCATCCTTCGAATTCGACATCACCCCCCATCTACGCCCCGAAGCGACCCATTCTCTTGTCGTTCGCGCATGCGACGACACCAGGCATGGCCGGCAACCACTGGGCAAGCAGTGCTTCGCCTTCAAGTCCTTTGGATGCCATTATACACGCACCACGGGGATATGGCAGACAGTATGGCTCGAAGCGATGCCGATGTCAAGCCTGAAATCTTGCGCCATAGTCCCCGATCTGGACGGGAGCAGATTCGTCTTCACTCCTCTGTTCAGGGGGATGAGGAGCGGATTGTCGCTCAGGGCTAGGATATTCGACTCGAAAAGGCTCGTCGCCGAAAAAATCGTCCCCGCGGCCGACGGCATACCGTTCGACTGCGAAATTCGCAGTCCGAAGACGTGGTCGCCGGATAATCCGTTCCTCTACGGGATCGAGTTCGACGTCCTCGACGGGAAAAGCCCCCTGGACCGCGTCCGCAGCTACGCCGGGATGCGGAAGATACACATCGAAGGAGACAGAATCCTGCTGAACGACAGTCCGATCTATCTGCGTTTCGTTCTCGACCAGGGCTTCTATCCGGACGGAATATGGACGGCGCCAAGCGATGCGGCGCTCAAGAACGACATAGTCCTCTCGATGAAGGCCGGGTTCAATGGCGCAAGGTTGCACCAGAAGATCTTCGAAGAGCGATTCCACTACTGGGCCGACAGGATGGGCTATCTCACTTGGGCCGAATTCCCAAGCTGGGGCTCGGACCCGAACGATCCGCTCGCGGCGCGCAACATCATCACCGAATGGGCCGAATGCGTGTCGAGAGACCGCAACCATCCCTCGATAATCGCCTGGACGCCTCTCAACGAGACCGGAACGGTCAGCGATCCCCGCCAGCACAACAGACTGCACCAGGACCTCTACGATCTGACCAGGGCGATTGATCCGACAAGGCCAGTGAACGACGCCAGCGGATACGTCCACGTCAAGACCGACCTGTGGACCGTCCACAACTACGAGCAGGATCCGAAGAAGCTCGAGGCGCAGCTCAGCCCCGGCAAGGACGGAGGACCCTGGCGCAACCATCCCGACAGGGAGTGCAGATACGAGGGCCAGCCCTATCTCGTCGACGAATTCGGCGGCATCAAATGGATAAAGGGCCGAAAGTTTGCCGACAATTCGTGGGGATACGGAGAGGGGCCCAGGACCCCCGCCGACTTCATTTCCAGACTCGAAGGGCAGGTGGACGCCATCCTCTCCCATCCGCACATCTCAGGATACTGCTACACCCAGCTGACGGACGTGGAGCAGGAGCAGAACGGAATATACTGCTACGACAGGAGCGCGAAATTCGACATGGAAACCATAAGAGCCATTTTCTCGAAAAGTCCAAAAAGATGGAAATAGAACCGGAGACAAGATGAACATAGACAGACTGCTCAGGACCATGCCGGAGAAATCAGCCTCGGACCTCTTCGTGTTCGCAGGAAAGAGGCCCTTCTTCAAGATAGGCAATTCCATGTCGGAGGCCTCTCCGGACGCGATCGCGCTCACGGAGATAAACGCGTTCGCCGATTCCACCTTGCGCCAGGAGATGAAAAGAAGGCTCCTCGAGAAGGGAAGCTGCGACGCGGGACTGTCCCTTTCTCCCACATTGAGATACAGGCTCAACTTCTTCATGCGGCAGGGGCTCCCGGCCTTCGTCGCCAGATTCATACCGACCGTCAACCTGAGCTTCGAGGAGCTCTCCCTCCCATCCACCCTCAGGAACCTTGCGGAGAAGCCAAGAGGCCTCATACTCGTCTGCGGCCCGGCAGGAAGCGGAAAGTCCACCACAGTCGCCGCAATGGTCAACCACATCAATGCGAAATTCGCAAAACACATAGTCACGATCGAGGACCCGGTCGAGTATCTGCACGAAGACAAGAGCAGCGTGGTCACGCAGCGCGAACTCGGCTGCGACACATCCGACTTCGCCGAGGCGCTGCGCAACGTGGTGAGGGAAAGCCCCGACGTGATAGTCATTGGCGAGATGAGAGACCTCGACACCATGAAGGCCGCCTTGAACGCGGCCCTCACCGGGCACCTGGTCATTTCCACGGTCCATACCGCCAACGTCACACTCTGCGTCGAGCGAATAGTCAACCACTTCCCGGACCACCTCCGCGAGCAGGCGGCAAGCGATCTGGCCCTCGCGCTCGAAGGCATAGTGGCCCACCGCCTTCTCCCGTCATCCGACGGAAGAGCAAGGCTCTATCCGGCCCTCGAGATCCTGTTGTCCACGCCGCTGGTCAGGAAAACCGTCGCGGACAGGAGCTTCGGCGACCTCGAGGAGATAATGAAGCGCGGATACGAGGAGGGGATGAGGACCTTCGCAAGATCGCTCGCCGAAATGTGCAAGGAAGGAAGGATCAGCCTCGAGGAAGGATCGCTCGCGGCGACAAACAAGGACGAATTCATCTTCCTGGTCCAGGGCATGGAGAGCGGGGCGGAGACTTTCAGGTTCGACGAGGAGCAGGATGGCGAGAAGTTGCTCAACATGAAGCGGCTACTCCATTCGGCGGTCGCGAACGACGCCAGCGACCTCCTGATCACCGCCGGCTCACCACCATGCCTCAGGGTGAACGGCGACATACAGCCCCTCGACGCCGAAATACTCTCGCCAAACGACACCAAGCGGATACTCTTCGCCATACTCAACCAGAAGCAGAGGGAGATATTCGAGGAAAAACGCGAGATCGACTTCGCCGTCAGCGTGAGCATAAAGCGCAGCAAGGGCGACGACACAGGGAACGAAACCGTATACAGGTTCAGGATAAACGGATTCTTCCAAAGAGGAAACGTCGCCGTCGCCGTCAGAGTCATCCCGAAAAGAATCCCAAGCCCGGCAGAACTCGGACTGCCCAAGGTCCTCGTCGAACTCGCCGAGAAGCGCCAGGGCCTCTTCCTCATGACAGGCCCGACCGGACACGGCAAAAGCACAACCCTCGCCAGCCTCATAGACGTGGTCAACTCGACCAGGGCCTGCCACATAATCACGGTGGAGGACCCTATCGAATACGTCCACGCGAACAAGAAGGCGGTCGTCGAACAGAGGGAGCTGCACTCCGACACCCTCTCCTTCTCAAATGCACTCAAGTATGTCCTGAGACAGGATCCCGACGTCATCCTCGTCGGCGAGATGCGCGACCCCGAGACTATAGCCGCAGCCCTGACGGCCGCCGAAACCGGACACCTCGTCTTCGCGACCCTGCACACGAACGACTGCGCGCAGAGCATAGACCGCATAATAGACTCCTTCCCGTCGCACCAGCAGAACCAGATCAAGATGCAGCTCTCCGGCAGCATCCTCGGAATCGTCTCCCAGCGGCTCCTCCCAAAACGCGACGGAAAGGGCAGGGTGGCCGCCTTCGAAGTCCTCGTCGGAACCCCGGCGGTTAAGGCGCTGATCAGAGATGGCAAGACCCATCTCATCCCATCCACGATAGAAATGTCCGCAAAGGATGGAATGATCACCATG
>CAZGJP010000046.1:0-13143 GCA_964526605.1 uncultured Lentisphaera sp. | reverse complement strand
TATCAGTCCTCCGTGGGTAGGCGGGAGTTTGGCGTCTTCCGGAAGCCCCTCCGCAACGATTGTGAGGCGAGATCTTGTCGCCCCCTTGCCGAGGGAAAGCCTGATGGAAGTCTGGCCGGCCTCGATTTTCACCGACCTGGAAGAGGAGACATATGCCATGATTTCTGCCGTTGGAGCGCACCAGACGTCGTCTGCGCCGTTGGCGCCATGTTTTTTCGATATGGTTTCGAGGCGTTCGTGCCATGCCTTGAAGTTGTCGGAATCGGGACCGGCCTTGATCCCGTGTGTGAAGTCCATGTGCAGCAGGCCGGTCTTGATTCTGGAATCCTCCGGGAAGCCATCCATCGGATTCCTCCTCTTTTCGGTTCCAAGCCCGTCGAGATTGCTCCTTCCCAATTCAAGGGGGTCGAACTTGGCGTGGAAGATGTCGGGGGGGCTGCTTCCTCCCACGCGCGAGGCGGCAATAAGATTGAAGTCCCTCAGATGCGGCTTGTAGTTGTAGTCGCCAGAAGGATAGACGAAGGAGGACGGCGCCTTCAGTCCGCCGTAGGCATGGTGTGAAATGACGGCCTGGCTCCAGAAGAGTTCGCGGCGGAACTGGTCGGTGGAAAGCATCTTGCTCTTGTCCCAGTGATTCCCGCTGTGCCAGTAGCTGTGGTTTGAAAGGTCCCAGCCGGAGGAGATGAGTTCCTTCATGTCATCCCATCCGAGGATGGTGGAGTTGCCGCCGGAAATGTTGCAGGCCATTATCGCGGCGGTTCCCACGAATGGGAGAGGCTTTCCTCCCCTGACACCCGGAGGGGCGTCGGTGAACTTGAACTCGGAGAAGAGAGGCTGCGCAACGGTTTTCGCCATGATGCCGCCATCGTCGAGTTCGATCGAATAAGCCCAGGTCTTGCCGTAGAGGAAGGGGGCGGGAGAAACTTTTGGCCGGGCATTTCCGACGTTCCACCCATATTCCCATTCCGTCTCCCCTGCGGAGAGGAGAAGCTGCGCCGCGATCAAGACCGCCAATCCCGCGTATGTTCCTTTCAAGTAGCCTCCCGGTTTTGAAATTGACTTCGTGGGCCGGTTCGATCGCGCAAGGAGTCAAGGCCCTTGCGGTTCGATCACCGATATTTCGATGCGCCACTCGTGGACGCCGTTGGGCGGGAGGACTTTGGCCTCCCCCCTTGCGATGGCCTTGTCGAGGCTTTCCGCCGACGAGGCCGACGGCTCCGGGGCGATGTGGTTCTGCCCGTTCACGTTGCCCTCGCTGCACCACACCGCGAGGAAGGGCATTTGTGTGGCGGGCCATTCGAGCCTGATCCCCGACTTGTCCGGATGCAGCAGCGAGACTTCCCCTTTCTCCATGCGTTCGGTGAAGAACTTCCAGTATCCCCCGCTGTCCGCCCGGAACATGTCTTCGAGGAAGAGTGCTCCGTCCTCTCTCCTGATGGAGCCCAGCTCGGAACTGTTTCCCGGCCTCCCCATCCAGTTGCCGCGTGAAAAGCACGTTTCGACCTTTGTGCCCGGGGGCAGGTCCAGGCGTGAGCCGATGAAGGCCTTGAAAAGCGGGTGGAATGTGTATATGTAGGGTATTTCCTTCTTCGACTCGTTGGAGAGGCTGTATTCGAGAAGCAATTTGGCCCCGGACAAGCTTGCCCTGCGGGAGAAAACGCATGGAAGGTCGAAGCCTTTCGCCTCCATCTCGACCGTTCCATTGCCGGTTGAAAATTTCCAGGCCCGCTTGAAGAGGTCGCCGTGACGGGAGATCTTCAGCCCCTCGAAATCTCCGGACGGTATGACGCATTCGCCGAGACTCGGAAATATTTCGTCCACCCCGTCGAACTCGGTGTCGTTGAAGCTCATCTCGGGATGCCGCCGCACGTATGGCTTTGCTCCGCGGTCCAGATATTCCCTGCCGCCATGGTCGGACAATGAGATGATCTTGCCGCCAAGTTCCGGCAGGAATTTGGCCGACATCAGGCCGTTCTTCAAGGTCACCAATGGAGTTCTGAAGCCGCCGTCGAGCTCCATCACGCCGCTGACGGCCACGCATTCATCGCCGGCCCGTGCGCCGAGGATGCAGGAGGCCGCTATGACGGTCGAGGCTATCCTTTTCATGATTTTGTTCTCAGTCGTGGAATTCCAATCCGGCCACGAAGATTTCGTCCTCGCCCGGATCCGGCTGGTTCCAGTTGTGGAATGTGATGCTTTTGAGCGTGATCGGTTGCGGCCAGTCGGACGGCAGTGCGCCCTCGGCCTTTCTCCATGTTGCGGATCCCAGCTGGCCGATACCGATTTTGAAAGGTTTTCCCGAATCGGCATTTTCCTTGCCGTTGCACAGGAAGTGGAGTTCCGAGTAGCGTGCGCCGGGGCCTCCCTTTATCCACAGCGAGAACTTGGAGCCTGGGGCGACGGGGGTTTCCTTGGACGGGACGACGCTGAAAAATCCCATCTGCTCCCCGCCCGGCCACTTTATCTTCATGGAGAGCGATCCCTTTGCCGCCCCCTTGAGAGCGTCGGGGATCTCGGTGGATGCCGATATCTCGCCGGGCGCCCTGTTCCATTTGTATGCCGACCATGCCCCGGCCTCTCCGAGATCCGGGGCGGCGGAGGGCTCCGCCCGCACGACAATTCCGCACATGGATGCACAGCCCGCGATCACGCACACCAAGAAGGACATTCCCATCGCTCTCATTGAAGCACCTCCATAGTTTTCAACAAATATACGCGGGGTTTCGATGATTTCAAGCGTGAGCGATTCCGTAGGTATGGAAAAGCGTGGTGCAGGAGGTGGAGCCCATTCCGGCCGGCTTGCTCTGTTGAGGCACGAAGATGAGGCTGTCGGTATCGAAGCCCAGCGATCTGGCTTTTCGGATCAGATTGCCTAGCCGGCGTCAAAATCCCTTGCCGGTTCAACGCCCTGCGGTATCCGTATCGAGCCGCGGCCAGGAGCATGGTGGACAGGATATATCTGCGCATGCCACGCCCCTCCCATCGCATTTGTGTTGGGAAGCTGCAATTTGTACCTTAAGATAGGTGCAGTCCTCTCCATTTGCGATTCTGCCTCGAGAGCTTTTTCCTTTGCGTTCATGCCCATAGATGCTCGCAGAGACCCGGGGTATTGCAGAAAAGAAAAATCAATGGATGTGGAATTCATCTCCTGTCGCCAGCTTTCTTCCTGGCCGCCCCCCTGTAGCCCAATCTGGTTGGCAGCATCTTTCCGCCGTGCAACCTCCTCTTGGCCTCCTTTATCGCCTTGGCATACTGCGGGAGCCATTGTGCCTCGGCAACGAGCATCTCGTCGGCCATCTGCCATATTTCGGGAGGATTGCAGACCGCGCCCGTGAGAGGATCCATCATCATCGCCTGGCGCAACAGCATGTCGTCGCCGCGTATAGCCGCCTCGACCGCCAGTCTCTGTACGCTTATGCTGGCGTTGCATACTGCGGCGCATCCGATGGGCAGATCCCCCACTCTCGGGACATTGATTCCATTCCTGTCGGCATATGCCGGGACTTCGACTATGGCATCGTCGGGAAGGTTGCCTATGCAGCCATTGTTCCTGACGTTGAAGTGTCCGCGATACAGCCTTCCAGTCTCGAGCCCCTCGATTATCCTGCTACCATGTTCGCAGGATCTCTTTTCCGGGGAGTATTGCAGTGGTTTATCCTTCATCAGGCTGGGGAACTCGGTCTTGAACCAGTTGCGCTGTTCGGAGCAGACCCTCAGATATCCCCCGGTCTCGCCGTCAATCCACTTGCCGAGGTCTATCCATTTGCGGATTTCGCCCGCCCGCTTGCGATACCAGGGCACGTATTCGCTGAGATGTCCGTTCGACTCTGTGCTGTAGTATCCAAATCTTCGGATCATGTCTATCCGTATCTTTTCGGTCCTGCTGAATGTCGGATGCTCCTGAAATCCCTCCAGCATCCTTCCGGTCCAGTCCTTTCCGTCAAAGAATATGCGCAGATACCATGTCTGGTGGTTGATCCCCGCGCAGATTATGTGGACATCCTCCTGCCTTAGCTCCCGGTAGCCCTTCTCTCCTTTCTTAACCCCATTGTCCTTGTTTGTCAGCAGTTCGATGACTTGGGCTATCTGCCAGTGTCCTCCCTGCACGCCATGGCAGAGCCCGAGCGTCCTGACCCCTCCATATTTCTCCGCCGCCCACGTGAGCATGGCGTTTGGATTGCCGTAGTTCAGGAGGAGGCAGTCCGGACGCGAACGCCTTCTGACATCCTCGCAAAAATCGAGGACCGCCGGAATCCCCCTTTGCCCATACATTATTCCTCCGGCGCACAAAGTGTCGCCGACGCACTGGTCTATTCCATACCTGAGTGGAATATCCACGTCCATGGCGAATGCCTTCAGCCCCCCGATCCTTGTCAGGTTTATCACGTAGCTTGCGTCCTCGACCGCTGCAGCCCGGTCCGTGGTCGCCTGGATTCCAATCTTGAGCCCGTTCGCCTCGATGTCGCGCTGGCAGAGATTGGTCGCCATCTCGAGATTTCTGGCGCTGATGTCGGTGAAGGCGATTCCAATGTCCCTGAATTCAGGAACCGCCAGGATGTCTGCGACAAGCTTTCTCGTGAAGGTAAGGCTGCCGGCTCCGATAACCGCGATCTTGAACGACATTGTGGGATCTCCCTTTTAATTTTATTTTCGTGCTGTAAGTTATATTGCTTTCAAAGCTATGCAATGATAAAAAAGTGCTAACTATTTTCATTTCATGCCATACAGCCTAAAAGGGATGGATTTCAAGTCTCATAGCTTCTCCTTTCCGGGCAAGACTGTGGATCTTCATTCGATGCTCATAGGGGTCGGATACCAGAGGGTTGAATCGAGGTGCTATTCATGGGATGGCCTGAAGCGTGGGGCTTCCGCTTTTGCGGTCTGGCAATATACGGTTTCCGGACAGGGGCGTCTTGAATACGAGGGTGCGATCCACGACATACGTCCTGGATTTGCCATGCTCGTCCACATTCCTCACAGGCACAGGTATTTCTTTGAAAATGGAGGAGGCAAGCCATGGGATTTTCTGTATGCCTGCCTCAAGGGGAGCGAACTGCTCCGCCTATGCTCGGATATTGAAACAAGGATTGGCCCTGTCCTGGACCACAGGCTGGAGCACCGGACCGTTGCATCCGTGGGACGGATCGTGGCTGGAGAGGCCGGGCGATCCCGTATGCGAACTCCCCAGGAGGCGTCGCTTGCGGCATATCGGATCGCAATGTGCCTGGTGGACGACATGGCTCCGCGCATAGAGGAGGTCGAGCGGAAGCCTGGTTTCATAAGGAGGATTTCAGATTTCTGCATGGCCAACTTGGCCGCCGAGACGCAGGTTGCTGAGATGGCCTCTATGGCCGGATACAGCAGATACCACTTCAGCCGTCTCTTCCGAAAGCATAGCGGGATGAATCCTGCCGCATTTCTCCGCGAGATGCGCCTCAAGAAGGCAATTGCAATTCTGCAGACCGAGCGTCTGGAAGTGAAGGAGGTGGCGGATTGCTGTGGCTTCGCCTCGAGCAGCTATTTCTGCCGTGCGTTCAAGAAACGCTTCGGGATCTCGCCGGACGCCTATAGGAAATCGGGAACGGATTTGCAACGGTAGTGTTCCACGGCGTCTTGTCCTGTTGATATTGGAATGGCTTGGAGTATATTGCTGGATCAGGCTTCCGAAAAACCCCAGATGTCGCGAGATGAACACGATAAGAATTCTGCCAGACTCGGTGAGCAACAAGATAGCGGCCGGAGAGGTGATAGAGAGGCCGGCGTCGGTGCTCAAGGAGCTTCTGGAGAACTCCCTCGATGCAGGTGCTTCGCGCATCACTGTTGCGACGGAGCAGGCCGGTGTGAAGCTCGTCTCCGTGGCCGACGACGGCAGCGGGATGTCCCCCGACGACGCCTTCCTCTGCATGGAGCCGCATGCGACGAGCAAGATAAAAACTGCCGAGGATCTGAACTCCATCTGCACCTTCGGCTTCAGGGGCGAGGCTCTGCCGAGCATTGCGTCCGTGTCGAAATTCAGGCTAAGGACAAGGACTGCAGATGCCGCCGAGGGGACTGAGATAGTCGTTGACGGTGGCAGGGTGACTGGAACTGGCCCGGTCGGATGCGCGAAGGGCACCGAGGTGAGCGTCCGCGAGCTTTTCTTCAACGTGCCGGCGCGGAGGAAGTTCCTGAGCTCCCCGGACACGGAGGAGAAGCACATCTGCGAGCTTCTCTACACGGTTGCTCTTGCGAATTTCGCAGTTTCCTTCGAGTATTTCGCCGACGGGAGGGAGGTTTTCCGCTCGCCCGGGAGCGACGACATCTGCGGGCGGATATCGGCGTTCTTCGGGAAGTCCTTCATGGACGGGCTGCTGCCTGTTGAATTTGAGGAGGGCGGGATTGAGATAAGCGGATTTACCGCGAAGCACGGGCTTACGCGGAGTTCGCGACGGGAGCAGAGGGTTTTCGTGAACGGGCGTCCGGCGGAGTCCTCCGCGGTCTTTGCGGGAATAAAGGACGCATATTCGTCGCTTCTGCCCCATGGCAGGTTCCCCCCGTTGATTCTGTTCATAAGCACGAATCCCGTGCGGGTTGATGTGAACGTGCATCCTGCGAAGAGGGAGGTCCGCTTCAGGGAGGCGTCGCTGTTCAGGAAGGCCGTCGAAAGGGCCTTGAGGGAGGCCTTGCGGAATTCGCAGAGTGCGACGGTGCATCTGAGCCCGGAGATATCGTTCAAGCAGCTTCTCGACGCCTCGGCGGTGTCCTACGATCCCGAGGAGAAGGCCAGAAGAAGGGAGATTGACGGTGTGGAGCTTCCGAGGATGCAGGATCCGCCGGAGGTGCTTCCGCGCGGGGAGGGGGGATCAAGCGGATCCGCGCCCGAGGCCCCGGGGGGCCAGGCTGCCGGTATATTTCCAGCGCTCAGGATAATCGGCGCGCTGGACGACAGCTACATACTGGCGTCGTCGTCGGACGGGCTTGTGGTGATGGACCAGCATGCGGCGCACGAGAGGGTGATGTTCGAGAGGATTCTCAAGGCGGCGGAGGCGCGGGATGGTCATGTGCAGAAGCTGCTGATTCCGGTGACGCTGGAGCTTTCCGGAGCGGAGGCGGCCTTCATCGCGAAGAACATCGGCGAATTCGAGAAGCTCGGCTTCGAGCTGGAGAACTTCGGCGGGAACACGGTCGTCGCGCACGCGATACCGTCGGCTTTTCCGCAGGAGAACGTGATATCCTTCATACGCGACATAATAGACGGCCTTTCGCTGGAGGGGTTGTCGAAGCCGTCGTTTCTCGACATTGCGAAGGAGGCCTGCACGAGCGCGGTGAAGGCCCACGACCGTTTGAAGACGCCGGAGGTGGAGAGCCTCGTCAGGATGCTCGCTTCGTGCGAGATGCCGTTCTGCTGCCCGCACGGCCGCCCGACGATGATAAACATATCCCTTGCGGAATTGCAGCGCCGCTTCGGCAGAAGCGTCGTGAGGAGATGAACGGCTGGTGCCGTCCGCACTCAAGTACTTTGCGCCGTCCCGGCGCAAAGATGTTTGCGCTGGGACCCGTCTTCGTCCCGAGCGCGCAAGTTGTGAAATCCCGATCCCGAAGGACATCGGGGCGCCTCGGGACTACGCCGTGGCATGTAGCGCAAACTCAGAACCCGAAAGGTCATGGAATTTAACTTGATACCAATCTTGTTTTACAACGGGCTAACGGAGGCAAGGAAGAAAAATAAATTTCACTTTTTTTACCACTAATCTACACTAATGGAACACTAACGGACTGTGAAAAACGCGGAAATCGCCAACCCTTTCTTACCTCTGTGTAGAAAGACTTTTCACAAGGAGGTAACGGAGGTAAATGAATTGCCGCTGTCCGCGTCGGCGCGGACAGGTGTCGGACTACAACAGAAAGGCAAAGCCTGCGGCCTTGCCTTTCTGTTTCAGTCCGACTGTCGCTCTCTCCGAGAGGAGAGCGCGGCAAATTCTGAACAGCAATTTTTTCGCGTCTTTTCATATGTTTCGTAGTTAGAATGTGGTTATCATTAGTGATGAGTTAGTGTCAATTAGTGGTTAAAAACTTTCTTTCCTTTGTTTCCTTCTTGTAAAAATTTTAAAAAGAAGGTATCACTGGATTTTCCACGTTTCAAGAGGTTACATGGGCAGACTTGTCGTTGTCTGCTGTTCTGGAAAAGACTGAGGCATTACAACGGCGAAGCATTCACTGAATTCTTGTCGTCGGTGGATTTTACACGAGTTTTGGATATTTTATCCTTGGTGCGCCGAGATGGTAGTCCTGCAGGCTGCACACATGGACTTCGGAGTCCTTTCTTCTCGATTCGATGCCCTTGAGGGCGGCCTTGAAGCCGGCGAAGGTGGTCGTGAGAGGGATGCCTCTTGCGACGGCGCTGGCCCGCATGCGTATCTCGTCCAGCTTCGGGGTCACGCCGCTGAAGGGTGTGTTGACTATCCATGCGACGTTGTTCTCCTCGATGAGGTCGAGGACGTTGGGTCTGCCCTCGGAGATGCGGAATAGGCCGAGGCTCCTGATGCCGTTTTCCCTCAGGGCCGTGCTTGTCCCGAGCGTGGCGTAGATGCTGTATCCGAGTTTCTCGAGTTTTGCGGCCATGGGGATGGCCTCCTTCTTGTCCTGGTCGCGGAGGCTGATGAAGACGTTGCCCTTGCGCGGGAGGGAGCTTCCCGCCGCGGCCTGGCTCTTGAGGTAGGCCAGAGGGATGGTGGAATCTATGCCCATGACCTCTCCGGTGGACTTCATCTCGGGACTGAGTATGACGTCTATTCCGGGGAATCTGGCGAAGGGCATGACGGCCTCCTTGACGCTGCAGTGCTTTGGTATTATCTCCTCGGTGAACCCGAGTTCCTTGAGCTTTGCTCCGGCCATGACGAGAGCCGCGAGTTTCGCGAGCGGCACGCCGATCGCCTTGCTGACGAAGGGGACTGTGCGGGATGCGCGCGGATTGACCTCGAGAATGTAGACTTCGCCGTCCTTTATGGCGAACTGGACGTTCATGAGGCCGCAGACCCTGAGCTCCCGGGCGAGCGAGTATGTCTGCTCCCTGATTTTGCTCTGGACGGCGGCCGAGAGCTCCTGCGAAGGAATCATGCACGCGCTGTCGCCCGAATGTATTCCTGCTATCTCGACGTGCTCCATGAGGGCTCCGATGACGGCGGTCTCTCCGTCGGAGATGCAGTCGACGTCCACCTCCAGGGCGTTGTCCAGATACTGGTCTATGAGGACGGGCCTCTTTTCCGAGACTTCGATAGCCTCGTGCATGTATTTGACCAGATGCTCCTGGTCGTAGACTATGACCATGGCCCTGCCGCCGAGGACGAAGGATGGGCGGACGAGTATGGGATATCCGATCTGTTCAGCGATGGCGACGGCCTCTTCCAGGGTGGTCGCGAGGCCGTTCCTCGGCTGCTGTATTCCTATTTTCGAGGCGAGCTGCTGGAAGAACTTCCTGTCCTCGGCGATCTCGATGTTCTCCGGTTTTGTGCCGATTATGTTCACGCCATGCTCCTCGAGGGATTTGGCCAGGTTAAGCGGGGTCTGCCCGCCGAACTGGACTATGGCGCCCCAGCATTTCTCGTTGTGGTAGATGTGCAGGACGTCCTCGAGGGTGAGAGGCTCGAAGTAGAGCCTCTCGCTGGTGTCGTAGTCCGTGCTGACGGTCTCCGGATTGCTGTTGACCATTATGGTCTCGAATCCGGCGTCCCTGAGGGCGAAGGACGCGTGGACGCAGCAGTAGTCGAACTCTATGCCCTGTCCTATGCGGTTGGGACCGCCGCCGATTATCATTATTTTCTTTCTTCCGCTCGGAACGGCCTCGTTGGCGAGGCCGTAGGTGGAGTAGAAGTAGGGAGTGAACGCGGTGAACTCCGCCGCGCAGGTGTCAACCAGGCCGTATGTCGGCATGACGCCAGCCTTACTGCGGACGGCGCGGACCGAATCCTCGTCGGAGCCGAGGAGGAATGCTATCTGCCTGTCGGAGTATCCGAACTCTTTAGCCTGCCTTAGCAGAGGGATGTCGCCCGCCATTCCCTCCAGGTTTTTCGCGGAGCGGATTTCGTCCTCGAAGCATGCGAGCTCCTCGAGATGTCGGAGGAACCACGGATCTATCTTCGTGAGTGCGAATAGTTTCTCTACGCTCCACTTCCTGCGGAATGCGGCCCTGACCGCGAATATCCTCTTCGAGCTCGGCTTTGCGACGGTCTTTTCGAGCTGCTCGTCGGACAGAGCCTCGATGGCGGCATCCTTGCCGTCGGCGCCGAATCCGGCGCGTCCCGTCTCTAGGGAGCGGAGGGCCTTCTGGAAGGACTGCTTGAAGGTCTTTCCTATGCTCATCGCCTCGCCGACGGACTTCATCTGGGTGCCCAGGGCGTCCTCCGTAGCGGGGAACTTCTCGAAGGCGAACCGCGGTATTTTGGTGACGACGTAGTCTATAGTCGGCTCGAAGCATGCCGGTGTCTCCCTCGTGATGTCGTTGCGTATTTCGTCGAGGGTGTACCCGACTGCGAGCTTGGTTGCGATTTTCGCGATTGGGAATCCTGTGGCCTTCGATGCGAGGGCGCTGGAGCGGGAGACACGCGGATTCATCTCGATTATGAACATCCTGCCGTCGTCGGGATTGAGCGCGAACTGGACGTTGGATCCGCCGGTTGCCACTCCTATCTCGCGGAGGACCGCTATGGATGCGTCGCGCATCTTCTGGTATTCGCGGTCGGTGAGGGTCTGGGCGGGGGCCACGGTTATGCTGTCGCCGGTGTGTATGCCCATGGGATCGAGGTTCTCGATGGAGCAGACTATGACGCAGTTGTCCTTGTGGTCCCGCATGACCTCGAGTTCGTATTCCTTCCATCCGAGGACGGACTCTTCGACGAGGACTTCCTTGTTGGGGCTGTTGAAGAGGCCGCGCCTGACTATTTCTTCGAAGTCCGCGTCGTCGTGCGCGATGCCTCCGCCAGTGCCCCCGAGGGTGAAGCCGGGCCTGATGATGAGCGGATACTTCCCGAAGGAGTCTCGGATCCTGCATGCCTCCTTGTAGGAATGTGCCGATTCGCTGCGCGGGAATTCGAGGCCTATCCTGGCCATCGCCTTTTTGAAGAGGTCGCGGTCCTCGGCCTTCCTTATGGCCTCGGCGTTTGCGCCCAGCATTTCGACCTTGAACTTCCCGAGGACTCCACCCTCCGCGAGTGCCATGGCCAGATTTAGCGCGGTCTGTCCGCCGAGGGTTGGGAGGAGGGCGTCGGGCCTTTCCTTCTCGATGATGGCCGCAAGGGTCTGGACGTCCAGCGGCTCGATGTATGTGCGGTCGGCGAATTCGGGGTCGGTCATGATGGTGGCCGGATTGCTGTTTACGAGGACGACCTCGTATCCCTCTTCGCGGAGGGCCTTGCACGCCTGGACTCCGGAGTAGTCGAATTCGCAGGCCTGTCCGATGACGATGGGGCCTGAGCCGATGAGCATTATCTTCCTGATATCAGTTCTTCTGGGCATTTATGGCAGTCCTTTGTTTTGTCCCGTTCGCATGTGCTGCTGCGATGAAGTCCCTGAATAGCGGATGCGCGTTCAGGGGGGTAGACTGGAACTCCGGATGGAACTGGCACGCCACGAACCACGGGTGCGAGGGCAGCTCCACGATTTCGACCAGGGTCCCGTCGGGGGACGTCCCCGCTATTTTCAGCCCCTTGTCCTCGAGCGTCTTCCTGAACGAATTGTTCATTTCGTATCTGTGGCGATGGCGCTCCGATATGGTTTCGCAACCGTATGATTTTCTCGACGTTGAATCCTGGGAGAGGGTGCATGGATATGCGCCGAGGCGCATGGTCCCGCCCTTGTCCCGTATCCCCGCCTGCGACTCCATCAGGTCTATCACCGGATGTTTCGTCCCGGGATCGAATTCGCTGCTGTTCGCCGCCTGGAGGCCGCAGTTGCTTCTCGCGAATTCGATCACGGAGCACTGCATTCCGAGGCATATTCCGAAGAACGGGATATTGTTCTCGCGGGCGAACTGGACCGCCGATATCTTTCCCTCTATCCCGCGGTCGCCGAAACCACCCGGAACCAGTATGCCATCGCATTCGGAGAGAAGGTCCGCGGCGCCCTTCGCCTCGATGTCCTCTGATTCTATCATTTTGATCGAGAGGGACAGGTCGTTTGCGGCCGCCCCATGGGAGAGTGCCTCGTATATGCTCTTGTAGGCGTCCCTGAGGCTGATGTACTTGCCGACCACGGCGATGCGCACCGAGCCCTTCTTCGGGTGGATGAGCCTGTCGAGCATCTTCTCCCAGTCGGACATCTGCATCGTGTTGACGTGGAGGTTCAGCATCTCCAGGCAATAGACGTCGAGCTCCTGGCGGCGCAGGTCGAGAGGGACCTCGTAGATGGAGTGCTCCACGTCCTTCTCCTCGATGACGAGCTTGCGGTCGACGTTGCAGAAGAGGGCGAGCTTCTCCTTGTGCTCGCGCGTCATGTGCTGCTCGCAGCGGCATATGAGGATGTCCGGGAATATTCCGATCGAGCGCAGGACGCCCACGCTCTGCTGGGATGGCTTGGTCTTCATCTCTCCGGCCGCCTTGATGTATGGCACGAGGGTTATGTGCACGAAGAGGCTGTTCTCGCGTCCGACTTCCTGGCGGAACTGCCTTATCGCCTCGAGGAAGGGAAGCGACTCGATGTCGCCGACCGTTCCTCCGATCTCGGTGATGACTATGTCCACGCCTTCCTTGTCGAGGGCCCTGATGCAGTTCTTGATCTCGTCGGTGATGTGCGGGATGACCTGCACCGTCTTGCCGAGGTATCCGCCCTGGCGTTCCTTCGAGATGACGCTGCTGTATATTCTCCCGGTCGTGAAATTGCATTCGCGGGTGCAGTATGTGCCGGTGAAGCGTTCGTAGTGCCCGAGGTCGAGATCAGTCTCCGCGCCGTCGACGGTCACGTAGACCTCGCCGTGCTGGTATGGCGACATGGTGCCGGGGTCCACGTTCAGATAGGGGTCCAGCTTCTGGAGCTTGACCTTGTAGCCTCTCCTCTCGAGAAGCAGGGCTATGGAGGCTGCTGTGAGGCCTTTTCCTAGCGAGGATACCACTCCTCCCGTCACTAAAATATGCTTGTTGTTTATTTAAATTTTATAAACCCCGTTCATGTTTC